>JAHJUA010000017.1 GCA_018829425.1 Nanobdellota archaeon
TCGCCATTCACTGCATACTTCTTAGGGTTTATCTTACCTAAAATCTCAGAAATGCTTTCAGCCATGCACTAAAATAGCATCCCCTATTTAAAAAATGTTTCTTTGTTCAAGATAAAATGATAAATCATTTCATTCTCTGAGAAGGCAAACGATTTTCTATTGCCTCTTTTACACTTCCAACGTTCCAGTGTGTTAGAGCGTCGCTATTATAATAAAAACTGGCCAAATGCAAAAGTCCTTTTTTGTAAAATTCGGTGCCTCTTTGGTAAGTTTCCCTTCCGCCCTCTCCCCCCGAAGGAATTAACTGCACTTCCCTAGCTGCCCTTGAATCTCCTTTAAAATTTTTCTGAGGAAAATTAACAATCGCATTTACAGCCCCTTCATAACCCTCCCCCTTTCTTGCAAAAAGACCCCGCCCAAAGCTTCTAAAATTAATCAAAAAACCATCTTTTTCAAAGTCGATATACTCGGTTAAATCTCCAGTATTGTCTTTTACCTGAAGTCTCATAAATCCTCTGCCTTGTCTTTCTTTATCCACAAATTGGGAAAAGGCATATTCGCCCTGAGGCTGGGGAATTCCACTAATGTCTGCAACTCTCTGGAGATATTCTTGGTTGCCCAGATTTTTCCAGTCAACTGAATTCTTAGGAGCTAAAACAGTTTTACTAGTATCTTGTGGTGCCACAATTTCTTGAGTCTCGGAAATGTTTGATTCTTCTGATGGAGCGATTATCCCAAGAATAGGGGGTCTCAAAAACTCCCAACCCAAAGCTCCTCCTAAAAGATAGATGCCATTCCTCACGAAACGTCTACGAGTTGTTCCTTCATTCTCCATAATTCCAAAAACAAAGAAAGGCTATTTAAATCTTACTTATACAGAATCATAACAAACTATAAAAACAAAAACTCCTTTAATTTGCCATGGGTTTATTTGGATTTGGAAAAAACAGAGATGTGCTCGATCTTTCTGAGAGATTAAGGGGGCAACAGGAATCCCGAGCGCGCGCTCAAGAGGCTCAAGGTTCTGCGGCTTCAACTGAAGAAAGTTCGCAAGCAGTGAGCCCTTTCACATTTTTTGACAACCCTGCGAGTTCAACGAGTGCAGATACTCAACGATCAGGACCAGAAATTATTGACCTTGGAAACCAAGGAGCATTTTCACCTACTGAAGATAAAAAGAAAAAACTTATTAAAAGAATTATGGATATGACGACTAAGCTTGAAGACTTATCAAACCAGATTTATCATTTGCAGCAGAGGGTTGAAGTTCTTGAAAGAAGATCAAATTAGATTAGGAATAAAAGATTCTTTCGTGATAATTTCCGAGAGTTACTCTTTCAGATAAATCTGGAACACTTTGATTGTTTTCTCTGTGCTTCGGTTTTCCCTCATACATTTCAGGATAATTTTCCTTAAGATTTTCTTCTCGGTATTCTTCAGTAAAATAAATCAAAGATGCAAACAGAGGAATTCCTATTGCCATTCCAATTATAATCTTTTTGTCTAGGGAGCTTAATTTTTTCTTGCGGCGCCGGCTTCTTCCCATAATAATTATAACTCTCAATTTTCTTACTTAAACATTACTATGCTGAAAATAAAAGAAGTTCAAGAAAAAAATAAAAGGTTCTTTGATCGTGCCAAGAGGTTTTACGAGTTTCCTTTTATAAAAATCATTAACAAATTCATACATAAGAGGGATTTAAAGGAGGTTCCAATAACACCAAACTCTGAAATTCTCGATGCTGGTTGTGGAACGGGAATGTTTCTTGAATTGATTCATAAAAAACATTCGGATGCGAGACTTTATGGAATTGATGTTTCGGAGAAAATGCTTGAAACTGCGAAGAAAAGATTAGGGGGCAAAGCAACGCTCTCAAGAAAGTCAGTTGAATCCTTAAGCTACAAGAACCGATTCGATTTTATTTTTAATATTGATTCTTTCCACCACTACGCAGATCAAAGAAAAGCGATGATAAATTTTTATAATGCATTAAGGAAAGGCGGGACGCTCGCGATTGCGGATTTTAGTTTAGGTTGCGCTGGAAATTGGTTCTTCAAACATTTTGAGCCGGCGAATTCAAGAATGTATCTTAAGGAAGAATTTAGGGAACTTTTTAGAAAGCACGGTTTAAAAAACATAAAACAGAAAAGATTGGGATTATTTTCGCTTATGACGATTGGTGAGAAATAATCATCTGTTCCAGAACATAAATTCTTATAAACAAAAAACTAGTACCAAACCTATGAGTAAAAGAAATTTAGGGCAAAGAGTTGTAGGAGTTTTATTGGATCTAATGGCTTACAAATTTCAGATTAATTATGAATCAAATCTAGCTTTAGTTGGAATTGATGGCGGAGCACAAAGAATGGCAAGAGATGTCTCAAGAGTCTTCACTGATAGTTATAATGGAAGGGACATAACTGAATCTGACAGAGAAAGTCTAGAATACTCTTTAAAAAATCCTAATTTTCCTTAAACATTTCATATCCTTCTTTCTCCAACTTATTAACTAACTCAGCTCCACCTGAAGAAACAATTTTCCCATCAATCAAAATAAAAACTTTATCTGGTTTTACATATTCAAGGATTCTTTTATAGTGTGTTATAATTAGAATAATCTTTTCGGGAGTCATGAAGTTTGAGATTCCTTGTGAAACGATTTTGAGTGAGTCAATATCAAGTCCGGAATCTGTTTCGTCAAGAATTGCGACTTTAGGATTCAATACGAGCAATTGTAGAATTTCTAGCTTTTTCTTTTCTCCGCCCGAAAAGCCTTCGTTGAGATAACGCGATAGGAATTCTGAAGGAATGTTTAAGAGTTCGCGTTTTTCGTCAAGCAATTTTCTAAATTCGAGAAGTGAAAGTTTTTCTTTGTGAATTGAATTGTATGCCTGTCTTAGAAAATTTGAAACAGTTACTCCAGAGATAGTTACTGGATTTTGGAATGAAAGGAAGAGTCCGAGCTTCGCCTTTTTATCAGCACGAAGATTCGTTATATCTTTTCCGTCAAGAAGAATTTGACCTTTAGTTATTTTGTATTTTGGGTTTCCCATAAATGTTTCGGCGAGGGTAGTTTTCCCAGAGCCGTTAGGACCCATTAACGCATGAACTTTTCCGTTTTCCAAACGCAGATTGACGCCTTTAAGGATTTCTTTTCCTTCGTGTTTAACATGTAGGTTTTTTATTTCGAGAGTCATTTTATTTCAATTTGTTCGCAACAAGTTGCTCAATTTAGGAAATGATATTAACATAAAACCCTGCGAATTCAAGTTATCATTTAACATCAATCGTGAGCGCAGCGAAGGTAATTGTTCTTCCATCCTACCTCAACTCCTTGAAAAATTTAAAACAGCCTTGTTCTCCAAGAAAATTTGGGAGATAATCTTCTTGTTCCCATTTTCTTCTTGAATAAAATCCCTCTGAATGATTGGTATCAAGAGTGTAACACCATATTTTGTGACAGCTTTTATCTAAAGCTAAATCTTCTGCGAAAGTAATCAATCTTGAGCCTATTCCTTTTCCTCTTGGATGGGCGGCTATTGCTACCAACTCACATTCGTTTACGCCCCATTCAAGTTCAATTGCACCTTGGCCTATTTCTTCCACTAACAAATAATATTCCCTCCGGCCTGTTTTCATTTTCTCTCTTATCCTTCCCTCAGACCATTTCTTTTCTGGTTTGTACAAAGAACTGAATATCTTTTCTAAAACAGGAGCATCATCTTCATTAGCCTTTCTTACTCTCATTCTAACGCCCTCTTCGCTGCTTCTAATGGCAAAAGCGCGCATTTAATTCTCGCAGGCGTAACTTTTATTCCCATCAACTTTAGGATATCTTTTTGATTTAATTTCAAAACCTCAGAAATTTTCATTCCTTTAATCTTATCTGTTAAAAGAGAGGAGGCTACCATAGAGATAACGCAACCACTTCCAGAAAATTTAGCTTCTTTAACAATTTCGTTTTCAGTCAAAAGCTGGACGGTTATCTCGTCGCCGCAAATTGTATTGTGTTCTGTCGCTTCGTGATTGGCTTTCTCAAGCTCGCCGAAGTTGCTTGGACTTTTGTAAAGTTCGAGAATGTGTTCACGATACATGTCGTCGGGGATTTCAGTGTGATTCATTTTAAATAACTTCTTCACCTTCAAATGATTTATCTTTGTAATTAATGATGACTTTTTCTTTAGCTCCGATGACTTTAATTTTCGCTTCCTTAAAATCAGAAAGTTTCCCTCCGAATTTTTTCACTCTTTCCACAAACCATTCTTGCTTTTCCTTATAAAATTTTCCAAGGTCATCGTCTTCAGAATAACCTTTAAGATATTTTATCTCGCCGTTGAGGAGATTTATCTCAAACTTCCGGGGTAAACTGATGTAACCAAGAGGATGCTGCCAGCCACTTAGATGTAAAAGGTTATGTATTATTCCGCTAATCTGATTCTTTCTCATTTTCCAAACTTCTCCATTACTTTTTTTAAAGCTTCAACGAGAGCGTCAACATCTTCAAGCGTATTATAAATGTAAAAACTTGCTCGGCAAGTTCCAACAACGCCAAGTCGATTCATCAAAGGCATGGCGCAGTGATGCCCTGCTCTTATTGCAATTCCTGAATCATTAAGTAAACTTGCGACATCGTGAGGATGAATGTCTTTAAGGTTAAATGAAATAATTCCAACCTTATTTTCTGAAGGACCGTAAATTTCAATTCCCTCAATTTCTTTTAATTTTTTCAAAGCATAATTAACAAGTTCAATCTCCCAATCATGAATATTATCTAATCCAATTTTCTCAAGATATTTTATTGATTCTGCGAGCGCAATTGCTTCTGCGATGTTTTGTGTTCCTGCTTCAAAACGTTCCGGCGGCGAAGTAAACTCAGTCTCTGAAAGAGTAACTTTCTTTATCATACCTCCGCCAAAATTAAACGGCTTCATTTTTTCAAGCAATTCAATGCGACCGTAAAGAACGCCAATTCCTCCGGGCCCAAGTATTTTATGTGAGGAGAATACGAAGAAATCACAAGCTATTTTTTTAACATCAGTTTTTAGGGAAGGCGCGCTCTGTGCTCCATCAATAATAACTAATGCGCCTTTTTCTTTTCCAAGTCGCGAAATTTCTTCAACAGGGTTTATTGTTCCGAGCACATTTGAAACGTGTGTAACTGAAACAATTGCGGTTTTCTCCGTAAGTTTTTCTTTCAAATCATCCATGTCTAACGTGAAATCATTCTTAACCTTGACAAACTTTAACTTGAAACCTTCGCTTTTAGCCAACTGCTTCCACGGAACAAGATTTGAATGGTGTTCCATTTCCGTAAGCAGAATTTCGTTTTTACCCTGAGGAATTATTGAAGTAAGAGTGTAAGATAATAAATTTAGGCCTTCTGTTGCGTTGCGCGTGAAAATAATTTCATTAGGATTGGCTCCAATAAAATTTGCAACAACTTTCCTTGCTTCTGCATAACGCTCTGTAGCTTTCTCAGCGAGAGTGTAAACTCCTCTTGAAGCATTCGCATTTTCTTTCTCATAAAAATCAACAAGCGCCCGAATAACAATCGAAGGTCTTTGCGAAGTCGCTGCATTGTCTAAGTATACGAGCCCTGGATTGTTCTTGAAAATAGGAAAATCTTCTTTCAGTTTTTTGACAGATTTTTCATTTAATTCCATACCAGAAGAAGGAAATTGGAGGTTTAAAAAATATGGGTTTTGGTTATTGAACCACAATGGTCCCTTTCATAGAGGGATGAATTTCGCAATGATATGAATAGGTTCCCTTGGAATCAAAGGTCTTGGAATAAGTGCCGCCGGGAGATAAACCTGGGAATCCAAATTCGCCTTCTAAATCAAAAGTAATTGTATGGACTACAGAATCCATGTTTGTCCAGATGACGGTGTTATTGATGCTTATTATTAACTCTGAAGGATTAAACTCTGAATTTTCTATTTTCACATCGTAACTTTGCCCAGATATAATTGGGATGGCTATGGGATTTTCTAATTCACCTAAATTGTTTTGTTGGTCTTCGTCTGACGCAGTAGGATTTCTATCCCAATTAGTCAATAAAAAAGCTCCTGCGGCAGCGATAACAATTAATACAACAAGCGCAACGACAAGTCCAAACCTCTTTTTTTTCTTAGTGCGTTTCATAACTTTTTTCTTTGAACGCTTAGCCATATTTAATAAAAGGATTGCGCGCTTTTAAATTTTGAGTTAAACAACACTATTCTCAATTTCCAATTCAATCAATCGGTTAAGTTCAACGGCGTATTCGACAGGCAACTCTTTGATTAAAGGTTCGATGAAACCTGAGACAATCATTTTTGTCGCTTCTTGCTCTGAGAGTCCGCGGCTCATCAAATAGAAAAGTTGCTCTTCGCCGATTTTTCCTACTTTGGCTTCGTGGGAAACCTCAACATCGTTTTCTTTTACGTCCATGCTTGGAATTGTTCCTGCTTCGCTTTGATCATCAAGAAGCAAACCATCACAGCAAACATGTGACTTTGAACCTTTGCAACCTTTCTCTATTTTAACCAATCCGCGATAATTTGTTATTCCTCCATCGAGCGAGATGCTTTTGCTTACAATATGTGAACTTGTGTTTTCAGCCTTATGATAAACCTTGCAGCCGGTATCTTGGTTTTGCCCACGAGCGGCGTACGCGATTCCAATATAATCTGTTTTTGAATTTTTTCCTAAAAGAACGCTGCAAGGATAGAGCATCGTGACTTTGCTTCCAGTGTTTCCGTTAATCCATTCCATAATTCCGTCTTCGTGAACAATTGCTCTTTTTGTGTTTAGATTGTAAGTGTTTTTGCTCCAGTTTTCAATGCTCGAATAACGCACTTTTGCACCTTTCAAAACGTGGATTTCAACGCAACCTGCGTGAAGCGAGTTTTCATCGTAAATCGGTGCGGAACAACCTTCAATGTAATGAACCTCTGAGCCTTCGTCTGCAATTATTAGGGTATGTTCAAATTGGCCGCCTTTTCGTGCGTTCATTCTAAAGTATGCTTGAAGTGGGAGCCGAACCCTGACGTTTTTTGGAATGTAAATAAAAGTTCCTCCACTCCAAACAGCGGCGTGGAGCGCTGTGAATTTGTGAAGATTTGAAGGAACACAAGAAGTCATGAAATATTTTTTGAAAAGTTCAGGATATTTTTTTAGACCAGTATCACAATCAAGGAAAACAACGCCTTGTGCTTCCCATTCTTTATTTAAATTATGATAGATTGTTTCAGATTCGTACTGCACGCCAACTCCTGCCAATACTTTGCGCTCTGCTTGCGGAATTCCAAGTCGTTCATAAGTTTGTTTAATATCTTCGGGAATTTCTGCCCAGCTTCTTGAATTTTTAACTGAATCAGGACGCATGTAAAAATGAATTTCATTAAAGTCCAATTCGGAAAGGTCTGGGCCGAAGTTTGGCATTGGTATTTTGTTAAATAATTTCAAAGCTTCAAGCCGCTTCTTCAGCATCCACTCTGACTCTTGTTTGTCCTTTGAAATTTTCCGAACGAGCTTTTCATTAAGACCAAGTTCTGATTTGAAAATTAGATTTTCTGGATTGTGATGGTCGTAAGATTCTCGCGTCAGATTTAAGGATTCATTCATAGATTTAGAATCTAGAAGACTTATTTAAGGGTTTTTGTGGTTATTTGAGGGCATCTTTCAATTTATGAGCCCAATTAGTTATTGGATTCGGTTTTGCA
>JAHJUA010000018.1 GCA_018829425.1 Nanobdellota archaeon
GCGAGTTATCTTCTGTGGTTTTTTCAAAATCAGTCTTTCTAACTTCTGTCGGCTTTGGCACTTCCATATTCATCTTTTCTCTTTCTTCTTTCATTCTCTTTAAATCATCTATCGTAAGATTCTGCATCACATTAGGATCAAAATCTATTATCCGCGACGGCTGCGCTTTCTCTTTCCCTGCAGGAATCAAACTTCTATTTTTAATAAGTTTCAATCCCAAAAAGCTTTCAAGTTTATTCACAAGCCTATAATCATCTTCCGGAAGAATTCCATCCTCAGCCATCTTCACCGCCGCCAACGATTCCGAAATATCTCGCGCCAATTGTTCCTGCGTCAGTTTTTTCCCTCGACGCGCACGCATAATAATCCAATCAAAATGGTCTATCAAATCCACCCGAGGCTTCTTTACCATCGAATTAAGTTGCTCATAATTTCTATCAACAATTTGTCTTAGATTTGTATCAGTTCTAGAAGAGTCAATTCGACTAACAACCGGCGGCGTCCTCAGATTTCTAACAGAAGGCGTTACGCTTCTTTCTGATTCCTTAAGCTGAAAAGTCGTCGGCCTCTTTAAAATCGGCATGTGCTCTTTTTGAGAACATCTCTCACAAACTTTCACAATTCCCTTCCCCTTGGACGAAATCACTTCCATAAGTCTTTCTTCCTTTCCTGAAACTCCGCAAACTGAACATTCTTCAAAACCGTTTGAAATCATAACGCCTCAAACTAAAGACTCTTTTTTAATATTTATATTCAAGAAGATATATTAATTCAGATGAATCAAAGAGTCATCATCTAAATAACTCTCTAAATCTTCCACTGTAACTGGCTCTGTAAAAACATGGTCATTCACAATAACTGCTGGATAAGAACTGATATTATACTGAGATATCATCAAAGCTAAGGAACTCAAATCGTTATCAACAGAAATAGGAATAAGAACAATGTCTCCCCCTCTTCTTTCTTTCAATTCTCCAAGAATCTTGCTCCAGACATTCTGGGCGGCCTTCTCATCAATACTTGAGCCTTCTCTTTGATACAGGTAAACGACTATCGAGAAACGGTCTGGGCATTGCTCTCTCACCTTTAAGGCTCCAGACCATAGCAAAGTCCTAAGAAGGTCATATTTCTTGTACACAGTCTTAATCTCGCTACTTATCTTATTGGCGCTATTATAATTATCCAAAATTCTTGACTCTTCGTAGATTCTATCTGCAAAGGCAAGGTTCGAACCAATAAGGTTATCACAACTTAGACCATCCATACTAGATATACTCTCAAGAGTAAGCACATCCATCAAAGATATTTCAGAGTTTTCGTAAGAAGTGTTCAATTTATCTGCTCGAGAATTTTCGACAGCCACACCAATTAAAAGCCCGATTACGAAAACGATTACTGTCAACAAAAGCGCCTCCCAGAATGCATTCTTTGGGTCTCCCAACTTTAACATTTTCTAACCATCCGTGAAGCATTTATAATATTTTCCATTATTTTGTCATCCAGGAAGTTTTCCCCGTAAGAACTCTGAAGAAAGAGATAATTAATATTATTGGATAGGTTGTCACATAAAAAAACATGTAAAGTAAAACCCTATGAAGGCCGTCTCGCTTTCCCTCCTCTTTAGCGTGAGCTAATCCAAGACCAATCATCCAAAAATTCATGATTATTGTTATCAATCCAAAGAAGACAAGTATGCTTGGAGTGAGATTTATGTCTCCAAATGTAGCAATAGCAACATTTGAATCAATGGCTAGAACTGTCGAAAGGTATCTAATAAAAATAGTTCTTAAAATACGATAAGACAATATACCCAACCCCGTCAGCCCCAAAAGCCAGTTGAAAATAAAAAATGGAAGAATAAAAAGCCCGAGCATTCCAACAGTTCTTTTTCCAAAACTTTTTCTATATTTGTAAATTGTTTGAATACCGCCCATATTCCAACGTATTCTTTGACGGAACCAAACCATAGCTTTGTGCGGGACAATAGTAAAAACTCTCGCATTAGAACTCATCTTGATTACATAACCTTCCTTAACAAGGTGCCAAGTTATTTCAATGTCCTCTGTAAGATTTTTTCTATCGAACCCGCCAACTTTATCAAAGGCGCTTTTCCGATAAATTGCCAAAGGCCCAGGAGTAACATAAATGCCACCAACAAAACTCAATAACCGTCTCATGAAAACAATCATTTTGTATTCTATAACCTGAACTTTTTCAAGAAAATTTCTTCTATTCTCTGCAAGAACTTGTGAAGTGACTGCGCCAACTTTTATGTCGTCAAAATGTCCAATTATGTTTGAGATAGCATCTTTCTCAGGATAAGAATCAGCATCCGTAAAACCAATAAGCTCTGTATCCACAAATTGCGCACCATAATTTTTCGCGCCAGCAGCGTTCCCCGTGTTCGCGGGCGTCTGAACTGCCAGAACTTTATCATATTTCTCAGCGTATTCTTGAATAACTTTCCACGAACCGTCCTTACTGCAATCATCGACCACAACTATTTTTTTTATGTTCTTATAGTCTGAGTTAATAAGTGAATCAATAACCTTCCCAATGCTCTCTTCCTCATTGTAACAGCACACAACCATAGAGAGAGGATATTCTTTCGTAATTTTTGGGGAAATGAGTATTTCTTTGCGATGAGGGATGTATATGATTAAGTAAAAGATTAGAAAATAAAGGGAAATGAAAGAATATGTTAGATAGAGTATCGTTAATGGATCCATTTTATATCAGATGGATTTAATCATTATTTAATACTTTCTCCAAAATAAAAGTTATTTCAGAAAACCATCAATCAAATTCATATTTATGCGGACCCATCCCGACTATCCGTGCGCAACCATCTAAAGCAGCGAACCAATCACTCTCTGAACTCTCCATGTGAGCATGATAAGCCCAAATTTCCAACCGCTTCTTAAACAATTTCAAGTATTCAGGGGGTGTCAACTGAGAATTGCTCCCATCTCCATACAAAAAGGATTGCATCCCCCATGGCTCATGTTCAATGATAAAATCCATAACCGCTTTTTCTGCGAGAATCGGCGACCTTGCAGGAAAGGCTCTCTGTGCCACCCCAGATATATCATTCATAATTCCTCTTAAGGATGAATCTTTGCGAGCCGCACTCTCCAAATCATTACTTGTAACCATTTTATTTCCAGCCGTTATGGATTTAAATAAATTGTCGTGTTCTATTGGCCATCATCCTTCTTCTTCAAATTTCCCTCATCTAAATTGAAATAATCATAAAATTCTTCGCTCAAATTCAGCTCATGTGTATGCCCCATCTTTTTCTTTTTTACTAAATCAAGTTCGACAAACTTTTTGATGTGGTCGTATGCTTTATTGCCTCTTATTTTTATTAGAACAGATTGTTTCATCGGCTGCTTGAACGCAATAATCGCGAGCGTCTCCTGTTCCGCGCTCGTAAATTCCGAAGAACCGGAAGCCAAGCGATTCACAAAGTATGCATACTCTGGCGCGACGTCCATCTTCCACATTTCATTCCCGTGCTCACCTTTCCGAATAATGCAAATCGCGGAATCTTTCTTCTCATAATTCCCAATAAGTTTTTCAATAGTCTCGCGAATTATTATCGGGTTCAAATCAGACAAAGCGATAATGTCTTGCATCGTCAAAAACCGACCAGAAACAAAAAGAATCGCCTCTATCTTTTTCAAGTCTTCTTTCTCCGACTCCTCATCCATCTCCTCCATAGTTTTTGAAGAGATGTTCCCAGAAATTTTTGCCTCTTCTTGATTATCAGTCATAGAAGTCAAAAGTCGCAGAGGATTTTAAAGGTTTTGA
>JAHJUA010000019.1 GCA_018829425.1 Nanobdellota archaeon
TGCGGCACGAACTACAAATGAACGAGCGCTGGCTATGAATGAGAATACCCTGCTCGACTGGCGATGCAGTCAGTCAGGCGGGCAAAACGTGAGTGCCGTCCCGTTCCGACCCGGCGGGACGGGAGGTGAGGGCGTTTTTTTTACCCGAACCGTTTTTGCTGCTGTTAGTTGCCGTTGCGGTTCTTGTGCTCAATGAGATGTATTAAGTCCTTTCCGAAGGTCTCCATTGAAACACGTAATTCCTCTCGTGTCTTTGCATAATTGGAGAGAGTTATACCGGAAGATACCGCGGTCCAAGCTTGAACGAAACTCTTGGCTCCAGCTGTCCCACCCATTGGATGACCATACGCAGCCGCACCGGAGACGATTATGAAGTCAGACTTTTTTAGGGTCCTAAAGTGTAATTCCAGCGAGATTGGCGACTGACTACCAGAGAAAGCAGGAAAGATGGTTCTGTATTGAAAGAGATTCTCCCAACAAGTCTCCACGTTGTCCAAGTATTCTTTTTCGTCCATTATGTCAAAGCTGCCGAATTTGGCAGGTGTTAGCATTATGTCGGCACCTGCGATTCTCTGTAATTTCGACCACAAGCTGAACTTGACGCCGAGAGATGGATGTCTCGAAGAAGCATACATCAAAGTATTGTGAGTGATGATTGGGAGTTTTCCTCGAAACCTATTTGCTATGTCCAAACCGTTTATGGCGGGGGACAACATTATTCCGTCTACGTCGGCTTTGACGGCAATTTCAAACAATTTGGAGATTGCATCGGAATCTCCGCCAATGTGTGCGAAGTACATTTTTCTTCTTCCGGTTTCGTCCTCTGCTTTCCTTACCCATTTTACCGTTTCGCGTACTCTATCTTTGAACCTTGAGTAAGATGTCTCGACAATGAGCTCGTCATCTTTGACTATATGGAATCCGCCTTTGAGTACTTCATATGCCGTCTTACCAAATTCCCTTGGAGTTAATCCGACACAAGGTTTAACAGGGCCAATGAAGATTGGGGACACAGGTTCTTCAAGAATCTTACGGATTCCTAGAATGCCAAATCGTGGACCTCTGAAGTTCCGCAGGTAGGGTTCTGGAAACTTTATGTCCAACACTTTAATCCCGGTGAGCACACCAATATTGTGGATCTCACCAACAATGGTGTTGTACATCGTCGCAAGCATTCCGCCAAAGTTGATGATGGGGAAAGCTATTTTTGCAGTGAACACGTAGTAGGCTTTGTTGGGGAGTGCCAAGTTGGTGCTAAGGGATGGCGCCTTGTTGATTGTGAACACCTTGATAGAGCCGGTCACCCCTTTAGCCGAATAAGCTTTAATGATCTTTTGTTCCTTGTTGGGATTACCTGACCAGTTTGATAGACTCTGCTCTTTTGCGATTTTAATCAGAGCCTCCTCAGGCTTGAGCGGAGATTCAATTAGGTACGTTGCGATAGCGTATTGATTTCTGCATTCACTTTCCGATATCCAAAACTGATTTTCCATATGCTTTGATCTCACCTAGAAAAAAGAAGGGAAAAAGAGAGTAAAGAGCCAAAAGACTGTGACCGCACCGTAAAGTAAGCGGGTTGCATTTGTGGAGCCAAGGAGTGTTCGCTTTGGGCGATACTGCCACATCTGGAAGCCCAAGTCTGATTCCAATTGTTTTGCCCTTTGCCAAAAGTAGCGCCAATGGTCGACCATTCTCTGATCCATTACCCAAAAAACGATGGATGCAATTATGCCGATTAGTTTGAGTGATATGGCTGCTATCGGAGTCACGTTGTAAGTTTTGCCAAACAAAACCGAGAGGAGAACTGCTGTGATTGCTAGCCAAAGGGTTAGCTGGGCAAACCGTTGGTTGTGGTAGTGCCTTATGATTTCGTTGATGTGAATGTACTCTTGCTTCTTGTTAGGTTTTACTTGTGTTTTCATTGGTAGTACTTCGTTTTAATGAGTTCAACCGCAATGGCAACTAACGTGTGCAAGTTTATGAAGTTGCCCCGCACCAAACGAGGTGGAGTGCACACAACCTGTAGAGATAGACCTTGGTTCATCCTAGCCTAAACAAAAAAGTGCGCGACGTGTTTGCGAAGTGCCAAAGGCATTTTGGTGAGCGAAGCGAACCGCAAACACGCTGTTATATGAAGTTCGAAAATCTGCCGTAAATTCCGTTGTTGCCGTAGTTTTTTCTTGTTTTCTGTCATTCAATTCTCTCATAAAAGGGCGGGGGCGGTTAAAGTATTTCACTTAAATTGTTCCACTCACTATAATTCGCATCTACATTGTACTCATCATTATTGTTTATTTTCCAAATTCCTGCGACATTTGAGATAATGCCTCCTTTGAATTCTCTCCCATTTTTATTTTGTTCTTTAATCCATTTTTGTAGTGCTTCTGCTTTTCTTTTTGTGTCAGCAGAGCCAACAGTTCCGCTTAAACCTTGTTTTGTATCCAAAATAAGAATGGTGTCTTTTATTTTGATTATCCAATCAGGATAAAATAATTTTTCTTTTCTCTCCAAATCATCATAAAAAGGTATTGAGAAATGTTCGCTTCCAGAATTTCCGCTTTTATACCACCAATCAACATTTTTTGATTCAACATATTTTATAAATTCTGTTTCGTTTTTCTTTCCGTTATAATTTTTGCCAATATAAAATGGCGTCATTGAATTTTTGCTCAAATCTTTAATTTCTTCATAATCTTCTGTATAGAATAAAGAAAGTCTTGGAATTTCTAAATCTTCAATTATTCTTGCTCTTGATTCTTTTTTCTTGACTTCTTCCTGCCTTATTGGTCTGTATTTTTCTAAAGATTCAGCGATTACTTTTCTTAATATACTATCTTGTTTTAGCAAGTCATTTACAATAATTATGTAATAAGCACTTCTTTTTTCTTGGATTTTTTCAGCGAACCAAACATTAAGGGCGGTTTTTAGCTTTCCCCAAGATCTTTCAGGGGCAAATTTCTTATTTTCTTCCTCTTGTTTGGCAATAATGTTAAAGCACAAAAGATTATACATTCTTTCTATATCGTTTTTTGAGGTATCTCCAATTAAATCGCCCCCTCTTTCCTTAATTTGTTTGACAAAATTATCATAATCTTCAATTTCGGCATCAACAATTAATTTAATTGGGACTTTTACATCATATAACATCAATCCTTTAGCAATAAGTTTCTTTTTTGTATTCTCAATAAATTCTTTCTTTTCAACATCAAAATATTTATCAGCGACCTCTTTAAATGTAGTTTGAAAAGAATCACCTAAATCATTATATTCTGTCCTTCCCATAAAAGTAGATTGCAGAATTATTGGTTTTATTCCGTCTTTTCTTTTGCTTTCAAAAATGGAGGGCTTATTTTTCCCTTGCTTATTATCGGGAAGTTGTATCTGATTTCTTTCATAGTTTGTATAAAGATAACCTATGTTTAAGTCTGGTTTTGGGTAATGAATTGCCTCGGGCATTCTTAAAATTCTGCCCACAGTTTGAGTATGAAAAACAGGGCTTTTAATTTCCCTAAACATTACCAATATAGACGCTCTTGGGCAGTCCCAACCAGTAGCGGCGGCTTGCTTAAAGATTAAAAACGAAACTAAAGAAACGTTTTGCTCTATTTCTTCAAGATTTTCTTTTTTACCTGATAACCATATTGCGATGTCTTTCTCATCAATACTCTTACCTCTTAAAAAGTCCTTAACTATGTCTAATTTTGATTTGTCTAATGTTTCTTTTCTTGCATGGTCGTCGTTTGGCAACTGAACAAGAACAAGAGGGTTAATCTCTAAACCTAACTCCTTGTATTCATTCTGCAATTCCAATCTTTTATTAAAAGCCAATTCCAATAATATCAAATCTTGATCTATTTCTTTTTTTGTAATCTTATCTAAATCCTCTTTTGTCTGGGTTATTATCTTTTCCTTGATTAAACCAGCATCAATTACATCTTCCCTTAAAACTTCAACAAAACCTGCCCTTTTCTGTAAAACATCTGAGGCACTCGGCTCTGTTTTCGGCGTAGCGGTTATTTTTAGGATTATTCTCGGATTTATCAACTCAATTAAGTTATCTGCAAGTTCGGTATCTGTATCTCTATGGGCTTCATCTATGATTAAAACCAATTCTCTATTATCTTCCTGCGTTCTTTTTACAAATTCATCAAAAATTCCGTCATCTCCATAAGTGTATTCTGTCGGGTTTCTCAGTTTTCTTCCTTCTTTTGTGGAAGATTTTATTTTTTGCCAATTGATAAAGAAAACATTATTTTTCTCAAGTTTTCCCTTGCTCAAATCATTTAGATCAAGCAAATTTAATTCATTTGCTCCGCCATAATAATCAAACAGCTTATTCTTGCTTTGAATATAGGACTCCTCGCTGAAACTAAACCACAAATAAGATTTATCAACATTAAACTGCGGGTCATCGCTCATATCTTTTAGAAATTGGGCAACCATCACAGTTTTACCGCTTCCTGTTGGAGATTTGAATATTAAAGGCAGTTTTCGGTTTGTAGTTTTCCACAACTCTAAAAAGTGTTTTCTTAATTGCCTAATTGCTTCTTCTTGGAATGTTTTTAAGTTTTGTACTTTTGCCATAGCATTACCCTAAACGATTTACTTCTTTATAAACATCAATGATTGGCTCTGGAATATCCTCAACTCTTACATTTTTGTAATCTGTAAATTCATTTTTGTATTCATTCTTGCCCCAGCTAAAGATATAGAGGATAACCTTTTCTTTCAGTTTGGACAATTTTTTTACCAATTCGTTTAATTTTTTCTTGTCTTCCTTGAAGTATACGGCAGTGTATTTTGTTCCGTCTTTGAAAATCTGCCACCACTCATTTTTTTCTACTTCTTCAAAAGTGCCTTCTCGCAAGGCAATCATATCTCCAGCTTGGTAAGTAAGTTTGATTTTCTGCTCATCAGAAACATGAGAAATATGCTCAATATCCAAAAGTTCGGTTTTGAAATAACGGAGGTTTCCCCCAAGCCCGTTATGTTGTTTTTTATCTAGAAAACCAATATATCCTTTAATTACATTCATTATCCTAGGGTAACATATATCAGAAGCTATCTTTGCGCCATCACCGTTATTATCTTCGTTGTTTGTGCATAGAATAAACTTTCTCTTGCCATCATCTTCTTTGTTTAATTCTAAAACAGCATTTCCAGTTGTTCCAGAACCTGCAAAGAAATCTAAAATTATTGATTCATTCTTATCGTGGATGCAGGCTTTTATACATTCCATTACAGCATAGAGCGATTTGGGGAATGGGAATTTCTTATTTATAATATTAGCCAAAAGCATTGTCCCATAATTCTTAGCATTAAATTTATTGCCAATCCAAACAGTCTTGTAATTTATGTTTCTTTTTGTTCTTATTATTTCAAATATGCCTTTTTTTGTGTTAAATTTCACACTTAATTCTTCTATGACGTCTTCTACACTATCTCTGGCAAACACCCATTTTCTTTCAACGCCTTCACTATCAATTGGATAAATTTCTATAACTCCATCTTTTCTTTTTATGTTTGGTGATTTTGGATGATAATCCTTCTTAACAACATCATCGAATCCTATAATCTTGCCCTCTTTTATCAGAATAGGATAGAAACAATTGTAACCGCTTTTTCTTAGATAATTAGTGGTTTTTCCTTTGGCAGTATTCATAAATAATCTAATATCGGCATCTTCTTCTGAGCGTTCTTCAAAAGCAATACTCCTTTTTCCGCTTGAATATACAAAATAAGCGTATTCATTATTATGAGAAAAGTTTAATCCTTGTATTCCGCTAGGATTATGAACAATAGTAACACAAGTGATTTCTTTTGTTGAAAATATTTCTTTTAATAATAATCCCAAGGTGTCTAATTCATTATGGTCAATTGTGCAAACAAGAATACCGTCTTCTTTTAAAAGATTCTTTGCGAGCCATAACCTTTTTGACATCATACCTAGCCATTTGCTATGGCGGTATAGGTCGTTTATATCAACATAATTATTATTATACTTCCAATCTTTCGCCCCCGTATTGTAAGGTGGATCAATATAGATGACATCAATTTTCTTTTTATGGGTGTAATTCAAAACAGAAAGAGCATGATAATTATCACCTTCAATTAAAATATTAACAGGTTTTTCTTTGTCGGTGATAATTTCTTTTAACTTGACCTCTTTCAGAATTGGTATTTTAACCTGACAATCTAAAACAATCTGTTCGGGCTCTTTTTCTTCTTCCCAAACAAGACCATACTTTTTTCTGGATTTTAAAGTTTTAACCTGCCTCTTTAGTTTTTCAACTTCTTCAAGGAGTTCTTTATTCTTTTTTTCCTTTTCTTGCATATTCATAACCTTACTTATATATTGATTATAAAGTTTTCTTTTTTAAATAACCACCACTTAGGTTTAATAATTTTTCTATCTCAGTCTATGCACTTATTAAAGTCTGGCTTTTTCCTATTTTCTTTAACCTGCGAGATTCTTTCGTTCAAAATATCTTCCCTTGATATAAACCGCTTGTATAAAAGATGTTTTTTATCCACACCAAGCATCAAACCAGCTAAATTATCAAGAGCATATCTCTGAAATAAATCCTTCTTATTAAACTCTTCTATTTTCTCCTTCTGGAAAGAAGGCATATTCTCATAATTATTGATTAAATCATCGCTGTAAACTAAAAGATTTAACAGATTGTCTTGGTTTGCATTCTCATCAAATACATTCTTATTGTATTTTACATCCTTTACTCCGCTAACTAAGCAAGCGAGTTTTTTTATCACGCAACCGAAACAGGTTCCATCATGGTTCCCAAATCTTTGAGATACACAAGAATGGGTAGTGCTATAATCTTTAATTGCTGAATTTGAGATGACTTCTGCTTTCGTTAAATCTTCGAAAGGAATAATTATCTTAGGCTTAAAATCAAGCAATAGGTCCAAAACATCTTTTGCGGCCTTCAGAACATATGGATGTGTTGTATATGTAATTGAATCGTAGGGGGAAAATAGAGGCTGATACATTGTAGGCCCACACTCGGTGACAAGAATCTTGTCAGCTTTGCAAAGATTAGCATAAGCTCCCGCGAAGAGAATATATAATAAACCTCTCAATTGCGAATAGCCCATTGAGCCCATGCCTGGAGCGTAGAGGGTGCGAATCTCGGTATTCAAAAAAGGTTTCATGTTCTCTACTATTCTAATGATCCTTGGTTGGTCATTGTGTGCGACAAATAGCCCCAACAAGTCTTTGTATTGATTTTCTGCAATCTTTATCCCAGAATAACTATCAACCCCTGCTGAGAAAAGCACAATTGCTTCTTTCTTGGGGAAGACGACTCTTTTCCTAACCCTGCCTTTTATGTCGTATGTATCTTTTATTTCCACAGCGACATCTTCTAACATTATCAGTAGGAATAATTCTTCCAATATCTGTTTAAGTTTCCCCACATCTATCCTGTTGAATGTCTGTTTTGAAAGAAGAATCGGGATGTTGTCAATTGACCCGTTTTTCTTTAAAATTTTTTCTGCATCAAACATAGAAAATGCAATCCTTAAGATATCTCTTTCTAAATAGAATTGCTTATATCTCAAAAAATTTGATTCTTTATAATAAGAAAAATATTTATCTCTGTCTTTTTTCATTGTTAAATTTTCTCCAATTCCTCTTGAATCTTTTTCATAACCTGTTCCGGTGTGGGCTGGCTACCCATTTTATTTTCTATTTTCTCAGCGAATCTTTCAACTTTTGCTGCAATTGAATTGGCAACCTTTTCTATTTCCTTCTCGTCCATTAGAAGTGTTCTTCGTTCCCACTTCGCAAGTTTCTCGTAAATCTGTTCGGATTTCTGTATAGCAATTAATTTGTTCTTCAATCCTTCTGCTAGCTGTCTTTCCCGAGGGCAACTCATTTTATACCCCCGAGGGTTCTAGTAGCAGAATCTACAATATCTCTATTAGTAGCTGCATCAAACTTTTTACCTTTTTCTTTCCGGTACGACGCCCATTTTTTTGCTAATTGTTTTCTTCTTTCCTTTGTGCTTTCCTTGTTTAATCTCTTAAAATCTTTTTCTTTGAGGCTGCCCACAAAAAGAAAACTATGGGCTAAGGACTCAAGGGCTGTGTCGCTCTTAGCTAAAATTCCTGCACTAGCACTAACAACTTTCTTGGGATTATTGTCCTTAATTCCCTGAAGAAGCTCTTTCTGATTAGACTTAACCTTCCTAATATCCCCAACAATTTTCTTAAGGGAATATCCTTTTCTGCCACCCATTATAGCTTCTCCATAACTTCAGAAATATTTTTAGTATATCTTTTTTCTAGATTATAAACTCTAATGAGATTGCAAAAAATTATAATTACAAATATAAAATTTGGTGGCAAGACCCAAAATTTATAAACTGGGGGTATAAAGAATGCTACGATGCCAAATAAAAATAGAGATGCGCTCATGATCAACAGAATCCAGAATCGGTAGTTATATTTTCTATCTAAACTAGCGAGGTCTTCTTTTATATTCTTAATCTTTTCAAAAATTTCAACGTCTTCTTTTTTACTAGAATATAAAAAATCAACTAAAGCAGAAAATGAATCCTCGGTGGAACCTGCCTCATTAATTATCTTTTTATACTTATCACTTTTTAAGTTAGCTTTTTCTAAGAATTCTCTTTCTATCTCTTTTGTTTCTTTGCTTTTCGAAGTTATCTGGCTAGCCCATCCCAGCATTACTACTAATAATGCGAATCCTGAAGCCAAAAGGAATCCTTCTATATCCATCTTACACTTTCCTTATTTTTATAACTTTATAATCTTTAATAACTTTTCTATCTTTCATTTCAAACCTACTAATTTTCGTCCCAATATCTTATCTTCGTACCTTTCAAAGTTCCATCCGTTGTTACAATTATGTGGTCGTCGTTGAACGAGCACTGTTAATTGTGCCAACCTGAGCTTCAACATAGCTTTTGCAATAAAGTGAACGTCGTAGTGCCTGCTGTTAGGCCCAATGGCACCAATGGTGCGTTGCAAGCATGTTCAGTCTGTTGATTACCTTCTCTAGTTATTCTAGCGAACTCGTTCACCTCGGAGACCCTCCTTGAAGACTATGACCTCAGCGAATCCATAGAGTAGCAACAGTGCAACGTAGTACCCAATACACACAAGTAATATTTCCCAAGCGGGCCAGCACTCATTTCGCAAGATGACTATAAGTGCTAACCAAGCAGGGGAAAGTGTGGACCTAAGGATACGGCCTGTTTGGCGTCTTTTCTCTACCTCTCCTTCAATTCGAGCGTTTCCACAACTCAAGCCTACATCGATGACTTCAGAGTATCTCCTATTGATAGATTCCTTCGTGAGGCTTTCGAGTGATTCTAGCCCCCGAGGTGTAAAGAAACGAAGCATTAGAGGTCGAATTGTGTTTTGAGAAACATAGTTGAGAAGAAGATAAGCAAGAATGTTCCCCATGGCTCCAACCATGTATGACGATGCGACAAAAATAGTGCCTAGTAAAACGTCGTTGTCTGTTATAGCCCGAAGGTCGACTTTCCAAACCGCAAGAACAGCAGTCAGGAGAACAACTCCGGGCACAATGTTTTCGACGTAGAGGTTTAGTTTTTCCCCGTTCACGGTTCACCTTCCTTGTTATGTTGGCGCCATTGCGGCTAACATTTGTAAATACGCAATCCCGACATTCGTCGGGACAAGTTGTTTAAAGATTCGCCTGTCATTATTTTGTTTTCATCCAGCCATAATCTAATTAAAATTATTACTTCAGTCAACAATTATGCACAGAGCGGAAACATCCTTTTTCGGGCAA
>JAHJUA010000020.1 GCA_018829425.1 Nanobdellota archaeon
AGATTTATTTAGTTTTGAAAAGTTCCAACTACATTGAAACTTTCAAAGAGCCGAGTATCTCGGCTCCCATAATCAATAAAACAAAATAGAAAAAGTTTTGTTCAACTCACCACTGCCTAAAGGCAGTGGATTTCTTTTTCAATTAAAAATAAAAAAGTAGTTAGCTTCGATATCCGCTTATTCTACTTCGGGTGGTGGCACTTCTTATTTACAAATCCTGCAATGCTAAATTTAGGAATTTGAAATGTAGCAAGTAGGGAAAGCCGAAATACCCACTACCCATTCTTGGTCTGCTCCACAATTTATTCCACCCTGCGGACCTTCAAAACCGCAGCATTGGGGGATATGAAGTTCACTTATCAAGGAAAGATCCGTGCACGCTCCCTGAAATAAATTCCTAGGATCAACCTTAACGCATTGTGGTGCTTCTTCTTCACAAACTAAGACAGGTTCATGGGCAGCATCAAACTCAATACTGCATTCAACTCCGCATTTATCTTCTATATTATCAAGCAAACGGGGATTTATAATTCCTCTATCTGCGAGTTGTTCTTCTGCTCCTGCTAATGCACCTTGACAGCTCTCAGTTTCAAGTCCTACTGGATGTGTTTGTTTACCTTGTGGATTGATATGAGCAATAGCTACTACTGCAAAAGTTGTCAAGGCAAGCACTGTAATTAAACCCAAAATAATTATTGATTTTCCTTTCTTATCCATTTTTAATTTCCTTAATTAAAGTTGTAAGGACATATATTTAAATGTTCGTATCAGGAAGGCGCCTGAGCGATTGAAACTAACATCGGGCTTAAGGGAAGTTTCTGTTAAGAAATTTGGGCTGAGAGGGTGCAACCCTCGAACCTGTTAATGCCTGTTCAACGACCTGAGAGCATCAGCCCGAAAATGCAATGTGGCAAGTGAGATTAATTTTAGCAAGTTTTAAGGGTGGGGGAAGGCATGCGCCATTATTTTTTATCAGTTGAAAGAAGTTTTGCAATTTCTTCATAATTTTTAGTCCATACTTCTAAACGAGCATCTTCCTCAGATTCAGAAAAAGTTCGAGTATCACTTGACAACATTAAAACTTTATCCCAATTTCTTTCATTTCCTTTAATATTTTTGGATATTTTTAAAGGAACCTGATAAACAAAATCGTAAATTTTTCCACTTGGCAAAGCAAGAACTGCTGCTAATTCCATATGTGCTGATCTATCCTCAAATAAAGAGAGAATTTTAATTAAAGTTTTAACAGGCATAGTCTTATCAAAATAATTTGTATAAGGTCCTGGGAATCCATCCAGAGCATGAATAAACAAGCTGTGATCTTCTCGTATTACGGGAACTTTAAATTCTTTTATTGCTTCTAAAACAGTAAATCTAGCAATTTCTAGACTAGATTTTGCTTGGATTTCAGGATAGTCTTTCTTAATCTGTTTAACTTGAATGTTATATTTGGAAAATACCCTTTGTGCTGCGAGTAATTTTCCTTTATTTCCGGTTATTAAAAAAACTTCTTTCATATTTCAGTAGTATCTTCAGGGTTTTATAACTTTATCGTTCTAAGCGTGCCTTTGGGTTGGGGATGGCAATAACTAAAATTAATCGAGCGAAGAGTTTTTTGCGTAGCAAAAAATTTCATTTAACATAAGATTATACGAAATTAACTTCGCAAAATTTAAATATTCGGAAGATTATCTGAAGTTATGGGTGGCTTTTGATTAAAAATGTTAAAAGTCCTTTAGATAATCTATAAAATGAGAACATTCATTTATTTTTCAAACTCGGCCGCGACGTCTGGGAAAGCGCTATCTGGAAATAAAGGAAGCCTAGAATTGATGAAGGCAGGTAGAATGGATATCGTGATTCATGTAATCATAAATACTTTTTTTATCTCACATGACATCAGAGATGATGTTAAACTTCATCTGGTTTTCCACGGACCTCCAGATCCCCCGAGACATATTGAAATAAACATTACACCTGAAATGAGTTTGAGTAAAAAAGACATTGGAACTTTTCTCAAGAAAGTTCTTTACAAATATAGGGAAGGAGAAAACACGGAAGTTTTTCCTGGCTGTTTTATAGAAAAGAAAAGTTTTCTGAATCTGGTTGATGATTTATTGGGGGGAGGGAAAGAAATATTTGTGATGGATAAAAAAGGAGAAAGTTTGAGAAATGTAAAAATTTCTGAAGATAGTGTTTTTGTTATTGGAGACCACAACGGGATTCCAAAAAAAGAACTGAAAAGATTAAAGAAAATGGTTACTCCTGTTTCCGTTGGACCAAAGACTTATTTTGCGAGTCAGGTTGCTACGATAATAAACAATGAGCTTGATGTTCGGGGGATTTGAAATTTGTGTGCCTTCGGCGCAATTGATAATTATGAGAATGAAGTGAAATCACGCGGATTAAATTTACTTGTGTTTCTTGAGTTAACAGAATCTTTGAAAACGTCGCGTCAGCGACGGCAAATTTTGTTTTTAGTTTGAGAGAGCATAACCTCCCGCATTAACCAGTGTGGGTCGTAACGGGAGGAGATTGAAAAGAGGTTATATGGAAATCAATTTTAAGTTAATAAATTGAATAAAACTGCTTATATATCGATTATGAAGGGATGATATGGGAGGACGTTCCACAAGCTTTTTAAATGAAATCACGCTTTTTTTCTAATGGTTAAGATTGTTCCGACGCCAGATTGGTTTCTTGGAAAGGATATTCTTGTTGAGATTTTCAGTTTTATTGTTTTGATAATTTTTTGTGTTCTTGCAGTTAGGGCATATAAGCTCAGAAAAAACAAAGGGCTTTTTTATTTGGGTGTGGGTTTCGGCATGATTGCTCTCGCGCAGCTCGCTTCGGTCCTCACGAAAACAATTTTGTATTATGACACTGCTCCAGTTCAGGCACTTGGAAAGGCAATAATTTCAAGTAAGATTTTAAACTCAGTAGACATCTTTTACTACACTGGATTTTTCTTTCAGCGCTTCTTAACTTTGCTAGGACTGTTCACAATTTATAGGCTTCCCCAAAAGAAAGTAATCGGTGGCGACTATTTGCTCATCGCCTACTTTGTACTACTTTCTGCGCTCTTGAGTCAGAAACTCTTTTATCTGTTCCACATAACGGCGTTCATCCTTCTCACATTGATTGTTGTGAATTATTCGATGATATATCGAAGAAACAGGTTCGGGAACACAAGGATACTTATTGTTGCGTTTAGCGTTCTTGCAGTCGGGCAACTTGTGTATCTTCTCTCAAGAGTTGGTGTCTTCTTCGCAATCGGAAGCCTTGCAGAATTATTGAGTTACACTTTACTTTTGGTCTTAATGATAAGGATACTGAAAAATGGAGAAAAAAAGGGGCCGCATGGAGATAATATCGGACATGTTGGAAATCATCCGCGAAAAAGGCGGTAGAATTAAACCAACACATCTGATGTACAAGGCAAATCTGTCGCATAAACAAATGAAACTCTATCTCACCGATTTAATGGAGAAAAAGCTTGTCGCGAAAGAAGACGGGAAAAAAGGAAATTTAATAATAATCACAAATCAAGGCAGAGATTTCATAGTTCATTATTCAAGAATGCGCGAGTTTGAGAAGACTTTTGGTCTTTAGGGATTATAAAAACAGAGAAGATAAAACTTAATAAATCCGTTCTTGTTCCCAATATTATGAAAAAATCAGTTAGATTGTATATTGAAGGGACTGTGCAAGATGTTTTCTTTCGCGGCTTTGTGAAGGAGAACGCGGAAAGTTATAACTTAAAAGGATTCGTTCGAAATTTGGAAGACGGGCGCGTTGAGACTTTCATCGAGGGCGACGCGAATGATGTTAACAAAATGATTGAAATTGTAAAGAAAGGGCCCAAACATTCTCAGATAAAAAGAGTTACGATAAAACCTGAACGATTCCAAGATTTTAAAAGCTTCAAAGTTCTTCACATATAACATGGGTCGAGAAGAGCAAATAGTTGGTGAAAGGCTGAGGAAAATTGACGAGTTGAGAAAGGCAGGAATTAATCCTTATCCGCATAATTTTGACAAGAAGAATTCTATTAGTGAGTGTTTGAAAGAAAAGATGGGGACGAAAGTTAAGACTGCTGGAAGAATTATGAGCAGTAGAGATTTAGGGAAGATTTCGTTTTCAAGACTTCGAGATTCTTCAGGAGAAATTCAAATTGTTTTACAAAACGGCGAAACGCCAAAGAAAGTTTTTGATTTTTTCAAAAAGTTTGTTGACTCTGGAGATTTTGTTGGAGTGACAGGGAAAATATTTAAGACGAAGACGAAAGAAATTTCTGTTCTTGTTGAAAGTGCAGAGTTGCTTTCGAAATCGACGTTGCCGCTTTCTGCGAAATGGCAGGGACTTCAGGACAAAGAAGAAAGATATCGGAAAAGGTATCTTGATTTAATTATGAATCCGGAAGTTAAAGAAGTTTTTGATAAAAGGGAAAAAATATTCTCTGCGATAAGAGAGTTTTTGGTTAAGGATGATTTCCAAGAAGTTGAGACTCCATACATGCAGACGATTTACGGCGGAGCGAACGCGAAGCCGTTCAAGACGCATCTTAATGCGCTTGATGTTGATTTATTTTTATCAATATCCCCCGAACTTTACCTTAAGAGATTAATAGTTGGTGGCTACGAAAAAGTTTTCACCATCGCACGAAATTTCAGGAATGAAGGTATAGACCGGTGGCACAATCCCGAGTTCACGATGATGGAGATTTATCAGGCTTACGCAGACTATAACGACATGATGGAACTTTTTGAGAATCTTTACGAGTTTGTCGCGAAAAAAATTAACGGAACGACAAAAATTGAATATAAGGGGAAGACAATTGATTTCAAGGCGCCGTGGAAAAGAATGACTATGGCTGCGGCTATAAAAAAGTGGGCGAAGATTGACGTTGAGAAAATGTCGGAGAAAGAACTTTTGAGTTTTATGGAAAAGAATCATGTTGCGAGGGAAGGAGAT
>JAHJUA010000021.1 GCA_018829425.1 Nanobdellota archaeon
TGATTTATTTAAAAATAATCCTTATTCAGATTTAGGTAGATATTCGCCTCTTTCTAGAGAAGAAGAACTTCAGCTTTATAGAAGAATCCGAAAAGGAGACATTAAAGCCAGAAATAAATTAGTAGAAGGCAATTTACGTTTTGCAATTACAATTGCCAGAGGATATGAGGGAAGAGGAGTTCTTCTTAAAGATTTAATTTCAGCTGCAAATTGGGGTTTAATAACTGCGGCAGAAAAATTTGATGCAACCCGTGGCTATAAATTCATTAGTTATGCAGTTTGGTGGGTTCGTCAATCTATTCAATCTACTTTTAGTTCACAAGATTCTGTCCGCAAACCTACTAATTGTATAGAAGATTTAAATAAAATTCAAAGAGCAATAAAACAAAGTCCGCGTCTTAGTTCAAGAATAATTGATTTTAATTCTTATCTGGATGTGTTAGATATAGCTGAAGAAATGGGAATAAGTCCTAGAAGAGTGGAAAGGGCTTTATCAAGTGCAGGCAATAGAACTCTCTCCTTAGATTACAGCAATGAAGCAGAAAATCGCCCTCCCCTCTACAATAAACTTGCAGATCCTTCTCCTTCTTTGGATGATTCTTTTGATAAGAAGGAATTAAAAGAAAAAATCGGGGCTTTAGTAGAAACACTTGAAGATGAAAGGGAAAGAACAGTTATAACACTTTATTATGGTCTAAATAGTCAAGATCCTTTAACTTTAGGTCAAATTGGAAAAAGATTTGGAGTCACTCGTGAAAGAATTAGACAAATCAGAAATAATGCTTTTAAGGAGTTTAAAAAACGTTCAAACAGAGATCAATTAAATTCTTTAGAAGATTTTATTAAGAATTAAAATGCCACAAAAAATGACACCATTGGAAATTAGATTGCCTCCCCTTACAGAGGCTCTTACACCAGAAAATTTTCAAAGAGCTTTTATTTGGCCTTTTACTAAAAAAGAATTAATTACAGGCTCTGATAAAAACAGAAGATTTGATGGATTTAAAGCAAATGTTTTTTCTCAAACCCCCTATACTGACCAAAATAGACCAGAAAAAAAGGAAGAGGATTCAATTACAACAGAAGGTGGAATAGAATTAATAGTTACTACACAACCTACAACCAAAAGACCCGCATATGAAAAAATATTTATAGAATTTGGGGGGTATTTAGATACTCTCCTAAAACAATATCAAAGAGGAAAGAGAGTAAGGGATATAATAACTATTGAGGAGGATATTTATGTTTCGACTCGGGATGTAATACATGAATTAGAAGAAGAAAAAGAAAAAATATTAGAAGGTAAAGTTGGGATAAGTCAATCTTTAAAGGCCACCAAACCAGCAAAATTAGCACAAACCATCCCAGAAATAGTTTCCATTGTTTTAGGTAGGGATTATTCTGCATTTACAGATTATAATGCTGAGATCTTTATACAGGTTACAAATTTTATCGAAGAAGCCGATCGGAGAGTAAAATTATTTAAAGAAGCTCTAAAACAAGATGCCTTAAAAACTCTGGGTTTAGAAAATCCTACAGATTTAACCGAAGTAACCCCTCTGCCTTATACCTTTGGAGAGTCTGTTTTTATTGATCAGTTAGAACCTCGCAGAAACCCTAGTTATGGAACTATTATTAATTCTTTCATAAGTCATGCTCCTAAAAAATTAACTGCAAAATCTAAAGTAGGTGATTTATTTAAGGCAGAGATGGTCGCACAAGGGGCTGAAGCAGATTTAAGAGCTTTAAATTTAATTGACGATGTTTTTATTTCAGATTATAATCCTCGAGTTAGAGAAGATAGAATTTTTATTCGACTTTATGGTAAAACAAAAATTGAAGGAAAAGAAAGAGAAACAGGATTAATAGGCAGATTAAACAATTATAGAGAGAATCTAGTTAAATTTTCCATAGAACAAAATATTATACCCATTCAAATTTGATAATTTGCGCCACTATATAATTTGTAAGACCAAAGACAACAATAATCAAAATTATTCTTTCTCCAAAATTTCTGCTCGAATTCCATTCTCTTTACACAATTCAACAAACTCTTTTGCATCTTCTTCAGTTCCAACGGTCGCACCCCAATGCATCGGAATCGCTAAAGTTGGTTTTATCAACTTCGCCGCTTCAGCAGCTTCTTCCGCACTCATTGTAAAACGACCGCCAACAGAGAGCAACGCAACAAACTCCTTCCCCGACTGTTTGTAACCAGTAAGCTTCTGCATTTCGGGAATCAAATCAGTATCGCCCGAATGATAAATCACAGTCTCGCCGACTTTCACAACATAGCCCATCCACGACTCGTCTTGTGGATGAAAAGATTTGTCAATGTTGTAAGCATGGAAAGCATAAACTTTTATTTCGCCAAGATCCAATTCCATTCCAGGCTCAATAAGCTCAATTTTAATCGGAACATCAAACCGCGTAATCTTGCTCTGGCAATCCGCCGACGCGACAATCCGTGTTCCATCCTTCACAATTTTATTCAAGTCCGGATAACTACAATGATCGTAATGGCTATGGGTGATGAGAATTATATCTGCCTTCTCCATCCCATCTTTAATTTTATAAGGATCAATGTAAATCATCTTTCCGTTCTTAATCAAAAAACCAGAATGCCCGAGCCACTTCAATTCTATGCCGCCGCCATTGACTTTCATAAATCAGAAAAACGGCAGCTCTTTTTAAGGATTGCGAAAGGCGGGAAAATTAATAAACTGCTTTTCCCTTTTCACGACATGGCACAAGAATCAAAAATAGGTCTTGAAATTCACGGCTACATCGATACGAATGAAAAATTATTCTGCTCCTGTAAAGCGATCCACGGCGCGAAACTGACAAAACCGAATATTAACATCTGCCCTATTTGCACAGGTCAGCCAGGAGCGAAACCAATGGCGCCAAACTCTGCGGCCTTGGATAAATCAATACAAACAGCGCTAATTCTCAGATGTAGCATTAATCAAAATTTAGCATGGCAAAGAAAACACTACTCATGGCCAGATCTCCCTAAAGGATATCAGAACACTCTTTCAGGACCGCACTCAACACCGACGGGAAAAAATGGAAAGTTCCTTGGAATAAAAATAAAAGAATGTCATCTTGAAGAAGACCCTGCGGCGTGGAACCCAAAAACAGGAGAAGTGGATTACAATCGTTCCGGAATCCCATTAATCGAAATTGTAACAGAACCCGAATTCAAAAATTCAGGACAAGTTGAGAAATGGTTACGCGAACTTGTAATCACACTCGGCTATGTGAAGGCTCTCGACAGCACCGCAGGAATAAAAGCAGACGTGAATGTTTCTGTGAAAAAATCAAACTACACAAAAATTGAAATAAAAAATGTCAACTCAATAAAAAACATAAAAGATGTTATTGACGTTGAAATCGAAAGACAGAACAAAATCAATGAGATTCCAAAAGAACAAGAAACAAGAATGTATGATTCGTTAAAAAGAACAACCAAAAAAATGCGCTCGAAAGAAGACGCGCAAGATTACAGATTTATTTCTGACCCAGACCTTCCAGAAATTAAAATCGCAATACAAAAAATAGCCACGCTCAAAAAAACAATCCCCGAAACCCCGAGTGAAAAGTTGAACAAACTCATAAAGAAACACAAAATACCCAAGCAATCCGCAGAGATTCTTACAAAAAATATTGATGTTGTTGAACTCTTTGAAAAAGTCATCAAAAAGGTTAATCCAAAACTCGCAATCCGATGGGTAACAGAAGAACTTTTCAGTGTTCTAAATTACAATAGGAAAACGCTTGAGGAAATCTCTATAGAACCAAGTCACTTCACAGAACTTCTCGAACTCATAGAAAATCGCAAGATTACAGAACCAAAAGCTCGTGAGATTCTCCGAGGCTGGAAAGAAAAATCCGAATCTCCAAAAGCAAACGCAAAGGAACATTCTCAAATAGGAAATAAAAAAGAAATTGAAAAGGCCGTGGACGAAATAATAAAAAACAACTCGGCAGCAGTCGAGGATTACAAATCAGGCAAACATGAAACAATAAACTTCCTTATTGGGAAAGTTATGCAAGCAACGAACAAGCGCGCAAATTACAATCTAGCGAAAAAGATTTTGGTTGAGAAGCTGAAGTAGTCTATCTAGTAGCAATAATCAAAGCCATTTTATTTCCCTTTTCTTCATATTCTTGATAATCAATAATTTTCCATCCAGAGTAGACTTTTCTTAATTCTCCTTTCTTAAAATAATAACCTTCCGAATCGCTCTGACATTCACTCCCCTCTAAAAAAACATCAAGAACATTCATCCCTTGTTTATTTGTATGTTTCTGAATTTGTTTTAAAATGTTTAAAACTTTTTTCTTAGAAACAAAATGGAGAACTCCCGTACAAAGTATAACATCATAATTTTCATCAATTTCATAA
>JAHJUA010000022.1 GCA_018829425.1 Nanobdellota archaeon
AGTCAAAAAATCCTTGAAAGAATTCAAGGTTCCAAAAATAAAACTGAAACCAGAAGGCTATGAATTAATCATAACAGAAAAACCGCAAGCAGCGCTCAAAATTTCATCTGCTTTAGGAAAGTCCACAAAAAGAGGTACAGGAGGAGTTCCCTTTTATGAAGTAGATAGGAATGGGAAAAAATTAGTCGTCGCGTGCACTGTTGGCCACCTTTTCACATTAACACAAAAAACTCCCGGCTCTCAGGTCCCAATCTTTGACATTGGTTGGGTCCCAAACTCCTTCGTGAGAAAAAGCGACTTCACAAAAAAATATCTTGATACGATGACAAGGCTAGCTAAAGGCGCGGGTTCTGTAACGGTGGCAACAGACTATGATGTCGAGGGGGAAGTTATTGGTCTAAATGCAGTTCGATTCATAACGGGGCAGTCGGACGCATCAAGAATGAAATTCTCCACCTTAACAGAAAAAGAACTCAACAAGGCGTATGATGAAAAACTGCCAAACATTAATTGGGGGCAGGCAATCTCAGGAGAAACGAGACACTACCTTGATTGGTTTTACGGAATAAATTTTTCGAGAGCATTAATGAACGCAATCAAAACAACTGGAAAGTTTAGAATAATGTCCATCGGGCGCGTCCAAGGACCAACTCTAAAATTAATTGTTGAAAAAGAAAAACAAATCTCAGATTTTAAGTCACAAAAATATTGGCAGATTTTTATAACTGTTGACGCTGCCTCTTCGGGCGGGCGGGCGGGAATCAAAGAACCCCTCGAACTAGTCCACAACAAAGACCTCTTCGATAAATCCGAGCTTGAAAAATTCAAGGACCTTAAAGGCAAAACAGGAATCGCAAGTACAACAAAAAGAGAGCAGAAACTTTCTCCAAATCCGCCTTTCAATTTAACAACCCTCCAAACAGAAGCATACAGGTTTCATGGAATAACTCCGGCCAGAACAATGCGCACAGCACAAAGTCTTTACCTCGCAGGACTTATCTCTTATCCAAGAACCAGTTCTCAAAAACTTCCGTCATCAATCAGCCACCAAGAAATTCTTGACACATTGAAAAGAAAGTACAGAGTTCAAAAATTAATAACTCGCTCGGTTCCAATAGAAGGTAAAAAGTCTGACCCTGCACACCCTTCAATTCATCCAACAGGACAAGATTCAGGAATATTAAGCGGCGACGAAGAAAAAATATATGAACTAATTGTAAAAAGATTCCTCGCACTTTTCATGGACGACGCGATAGTCGAAAACAAAACCATAAAGGTAGATGTAGATGTAAAAAACGAAAAGGCGGCATTCACAAAGAAAGGCTCTGAGGTGAAAAAGTCCTCCTGGCTTTCTGTCTATCCAAATCGTGTTAAAGAATTAGATCTTCCAGACTTAAACGGAGAGGTTAAAATAATAGATTCAAGGAACGAAGAAAAAGAAACGCAACCACCAAAACGTTATTCTCCAGCATCAATAATTTCTGAACTTGAAAAGAAAAACCTCGGAACGAAGGCAACGAGAACAAACATAATCGAAACGCTTTACAACAGAGACTACATAAAAGATCAGAGCATAAAAGCGACTCCTTTGGGAATCTCCTTAATCGAAACTCTAGAAAAGTATTGCCCAGTAATAATTGATGAAACCTTAACCAGAAACTTTGAGAAAGGAATGGAATCAATTCAACAAGCGAAGAAAGACCACGCGAAGAAAGAAGAAAAAATTATAGAAGAGTCTAAGAAAACTATTACTGAAATAGCGAATCAATTCATAAAGAGCGAGAAGAAAATTGGCGAGGAACTCATAAAGGCGAATGTGCAGTTCAGAGAGCAACAAAGAGAGGAAAACAAACTCAACATCTGCCCCGTTTGCAAAAAAGGAAACCTTTCAATTATGTATTCGCCAAAAACGAGAAGATACTTCGTCGCGTGCGACAGATTTCGCGCCGAGCCGTCGTGCAAGAACACTTACTCTCTGCCGCCAAACGGCTTAATAAAACCGGTTAAGCCCAAAAAGGTCTGCGACGATTGCGGTTTCCCAATCGTAATGCGAATTTCAAAAGGCCGAAGGCCGTGGGAATTTTGCTTCAATCCAAATTGCTCAAAGAACAAAGAACGTTTAGAAGAATATCGGAAGAAGAAGGCGGCTGAAGAAAATTCAGAAATGAAATCAGAATGATTTGCCATCGCTGCCGCGCCGATTATAAAAAATAGATTAACTCCAAAAACCCCTCGTGATTTTACCGTTTATCTTTAAAATAATTCGCGCGAAGCGCGTAAACTTAAAGGGGGGTTAGTGTAAGGGGAACCTTGGTGCCCCTCAGCGTCGAAGCGCGCTATCTCTTCTGCATCTTGGGTGGGTGGGCGGGATTAAACCCACTTCCACAAATTCGTCTGCGTCTTAAGATTTTCAAGAACCTTGCTTTTCTTAATTATCTTCTCAGGGTCAAAACCAAACTTTATCATTCCAATCTTCCTTGCGCTTTCCACCAACTCGCTCCTCTCTGCGAATTTCAAATTTCTGTTGGCAAGCGCTTTTCGAACGCTCTCACGAACAACCCAAACCCCAAGAGACGCCCAGTAACTCGGAAGTTCAATTCTTATCGCAAGAACCGAAGCTTGTTTTTTTATTCCATCTAAATATTCTAAGATAGGCAATCGCGACGCATAATAACCGCCTGCCGTCGCTGTCGCATATGTTTTCCTTCCGTGGAAACCTTCCATATCCGTCGAAGCTTTTATTTCATTCCCGGGATTCCATGAAGAACCTGGAAGATACAATTCGAAAAGCTCGTAAGAAAAAGCATTCGGGAAAAGCATTATCAAATAACAATTTCCCATAAATTCCCCAAGGAACAATTCATAATCCTCAATCCATTTGTATCCGCGAATCCGCTCAAGAAAATTCTTTCCAATCATATCATC
>JAHJUA010000023.1 GCA_018829425.1 Nanobdellota archaeon
ATCTTCTACACGAACATAAAACTTTCCACCATGTTCTTTTACCAATAAAAATGAAAGAGAAGCCGTCAAAGCGTGCCCAACGTGCATCGGTCCCGACGCTGATGGGGCGAATCGCATTATAACTTTTCCTTTTTTCGCGCCGGGCAATTCCGGCAAACCTTCGCGACCTTCTCGCTCATGAACAAGTTTCCCAGACTTCTTGAACTCTCCTTCCTGTTCTTCCAAAGAAAGAGAATTTACTTCATTCACAATTTCAGAAATCTTCTTTGAATATTTTCCGACTTCACTCTTCTTCAACCCTTCATTAAACAAAGCAGAAATAACAGAACCCATTTGTGCCTTCCCGTTATAAGCAGCTGCATTTTTCAAAGCATAAGCACGCGCCTTTTTTTCCAAATCTTTCATTATTAAAAGAAAGAAATAGAATTTATAAATTTAGTTGGATTAGCTTTTTTGGAGTAGAAAGTTAGTTCGCAACAAGTTGCTCACAATTAATGAAAAATAACATAAACTCGCGTGATTTTACCAAGTTATAAATTCTGTTAATCGCGAGCGTAGCGAGCCGAACTTAGTTTTCTTTTACACTGTAGCTCTCTTAAGTTTTCTACCATTGTAGTTTCTTTTTCAAAAGAAACCCATTTCTAAAAGAAAAACCCAGAGCGTAGCGAGCGCAAATTAAGAACTCTTAGAACCAAAAGAACAATCAGTTTTCTCTCCGAGAATCTCCTTACTTGTCACGCCAGTAACTCTACTTCCATCTTCAAATATCCACGTCGGATAAGCCTCAATGCCTGCATTGTTGCAGACCTCATTCTGCCCTCCGCGATTCGGCAACGAACATTCAACATATGGGATGTTTTTGCTGTTTCCCAAAACACTTTTTTGTTGAGCACATGCTGGACACCAATAGGTCGCATACATTTCTGCTCCAGCATCATTAAGGCATTGTGCAAACACATCGTGCTTCTCCTGGTTTCCCATGAACCAGTAAACACTGAACAAGATAAGCGCGAGAATAATTATTGAGACTCCAACGTTTCTAACTTTTTTAGTGGGAAAAGATTTTCTCTCTTTTGGAATCCTCTCAAGGTGCTTTGCAAGATTGTGCATTGTGAGTCCTTCGACATCTTTGAAAGTTCTATCACAAATTTCACACCTCATTTTTTCAGCCATTTATCTAGTTCTCCAAGGGAATTATTCCTATCGCTATATATTTTCCATCATCTGTAACCCAAAGAGGTGATGACTCTCCATCAATTATAGTCTCAAAAATATAAAAATTTCCTTCTTTTGCAGAAGAAGAAATTTCTAAAGTGCTTTCTGGAATTTGAGTCTCAAAGAAGTTAATGAGTTTCGCTCTGGCTTCTGATTCTCCAATATCTTTTACTGTGAATCCAGTACTTATTCCCACGTTCTTCAAAACGAAAAACAATCCGATGATTACAATAACAGCCACAGCCGCAAAAAGATATCTCGCTGGAATCTTAATTTCTCCAGAAATCTTGCTTCCCTCTTCAAGTTCTCTCGTTTCTTTATCGACCATTTTATCAGATTAAACTGCACAGTCTTTTAAAGTTTGTTATCCCTCTTTTCTTCAAACACAGATACTTCTAATTTCATGCGTTACAAATCTTTTCATAAGTAATTTTATTTTTTGAGTTCCAGTCTAATCTAATGATAATTTTGATCTGTCTTTATAGTCAATCCCAATAGAACTTAAATAAGCGCCTATCTCAGGTTTAAATTCAACCAAATCAACTACTCCTTCGCTTCCACTATGATGAGCATGAATGTTGAGCCCAGTAAACTTAGTATCAGGAATTGTTGATCCTTTTCGCCCCTTATCACAAAAACTAATTTCAAGCAAGGGATGTCTTTTAATCCAGCTTGAGATAAATGTGAAATATGCAGCCTTTTCTAATAAGCTTTTTCCTGCTAAATCACGAGATTCATCTGCATGAGATTTTATATATTCAAGAAAACCTTTCCCTGTTGCGGGACCAATAACCACTCCCTCAAGTTCTTTAGGGACAAGTTCAAAGTAATCGTCCACTATTCGAATAAATCTCCCTTCTGTCAATTGTTCCGGACCAAACTGATACGCTAAATAGATTGTCATCTAATTTCCAATTTCTCGACGTTTTAAAAACTATCTGTAAGAAAATTACTTCAAAGCAGCCTGTATTGAGGCCAATGAAGAAGAAACCTTCTGTCCATTTACAAAGAATGTTGGAGTACCTGTAATTCCTGCTCCTCTCACATCAGAACTAATTCTCTGAAGGGACGAAGTATAATCGCCATCTTCAAGACAACTGTTGAAATTCGCAGTATCAATTCCACTTATTCCTGCTGCAATTATCTCAAGTTTATCTTTATCATATTTTCCATTGTTTTCACTGCCATCATGTGTGGTGAAAATGGCATCGTGCATTTCCCAGAACTTTCCTTGATCATTAGCGCAAAGAGCTGCTTCTGCAGCATAATCTGATTCTGGTCCCTGAAAACTCCAAGGAACATAAATGAACTTCAACTTTCCATCAGCAGCCATTTCCTTAACTTCCTTTGCCAATCCCAAGACAGATGCCACGTTGGAATTTGTTTTCGCAGCATCTTTTGCAAATTGTGGCAATCCGGAAGCAATTGCACACCAAGGACATTGGAAGTCAGAGAATTCAATTACAACATTTTTTGAATCAGCAGGGCCCAATGAAGGATAAAGTTGTGAGTTTGAAAGGAATGGGCTAATGTCTACCGCTGCTCCTGCACCTACATTAACTGCAGCTCCAGTTCCAGTGTTCGCATTTCCATCGCCACCAGAAAGCATTACAAGCGCACCAATAACTACAACAGCGATAAGCACAAAAGTAGAATACTTCCACAAATCATCTTTTCTTATTGTAATTGTTTTCTCTTCCTTTCTCTCTTCATGTGTTTCACTCTTTTCTTCTTCAGACATTGGAATATACAAGAAAAGTATTTTATAAATGTTTGCTCGATTTTTTTCGCATCGTCGAGAGTTGCATCCCATCACAGATAAATTTATGAATGTTGAAATTTGGATGAGGGTATGGAATCCCCTGCTGGAGAATTTGAGGTATCTGAAGTTGGATTAGAAAATCTCAAAGATCTTCTCAAAGAAGCCGAGAAACCAAGTTCTGGAAAAGCATATTACAGCGCAGAATCTGTTTTTTTTACAACTACTTCTGAACTTGTGGAGGCAATTAATGTAGGTAAAAAGCTGACTCCTGAAGATATTGAAAAACTAACTGGCGAAAAAACAAGAGGAAATTTTAGGAGAGAAGGGAAAAAATGGAATGCTCCTCTCGAAGTGATTTGTCTTTCTCCCGAAAAGAGAGATGTCTTTGAACGTTTTAAAATGGATGTTAAGGTAAATGAAACAATTTCCAAATCAGCAAAAAAACAAAGGCAAGGTGTTCTTGCTAATTTAAGCGGCCTTGATAGAAGAATGAGAGATTTGTTTCAATCATTCAATTTGGCAGAAACAAAGTTAACAAAAGAATTGGGGGCGCAGCAGAGACGTTTATCGGATGTTCTCAAGGAATACAATGGTAAAGTGAAAGAATATTTGGATGCACTTAGAGATGACCCTCTTGTTTTAGCCTACGCAGAGCACAACCCTAAAGAACTGCCTCATGCCCTTGATGTTCTGAATAGGTCAACTGCAATATACTTAATAGGAAGCAAGAATCTTGGAACTTCCTTTGACAAAATTGATGAAGGTGTAAGACATCTCTTAACTGCAGCAGTGGTTCATGATTGTGCTGATTCTTTCTTGAAAAAGTCTACTCTTAGGGGTGAACAATTCAAGAAAGTTTTTGGCGTAAGAGATTTCATAATCCCTCCAAGAATGTTTACTACTAATTATGGAGAAGATGGGGAAAAGGATTGTATTGATGGAATGACTCCTGAATCTCTTGAGGCAATACAACATCATCACACAAGAAGAGATGGGCGGCTCGTCATCTTTCCTGCAGTTAATGGCGGCGGCGAAAAAAATGTTGCCTATGTATCTAGAGATTCCTTAAGGATGTCTCCTTCAAGAGGACGAGATGCAGAAGTCCAATCAATTCTTTTGGAAAAGGCAATGACTTATCAAAAGAGTTTAGTCAAGGGTGCTGTAGATGAAATTTCTGAAATTAAAGGAGACCTCTTCCAACCTCTTTATTTAGCAGAGAGATGGGTTTCTTCAAAGACTCGGTTGGAGGCTTCTTTGACTGCCGATAAATTAAGGGCTGGCAGGGGACTTGTTGCAAAAGGAGAATATGTTGATGCCCTTATGGAAATTATAGATAAAAATTATGAATAGAAGAATTTAATCAAATAATACCATTCTCTAAAATATCATCCCAACTTTTTTCACCGAGCGCGACAAGCGCTTCTTTTAATGTCAAAATCGGTTTTGAATATTTTGCGAAGTCGTCAATCGCAATTCGCGGGCACGCCAATTCTATGAAAGCGTCAATGCTGTAAAAATTCATTAGTTTGTCTGGCGTAATTTCCGACATCGTTATCAAAATCGCATTCTTTCCTGCATCGCGAAGTTTTTGAAGAATCTTTTTCGGCGAGCCAAACTTCTGTCCTGGCTTTATTTCAATAAGAACTCCAACATTTTTTGCGTCGCGAAGTCTATCAATTGAAATAACTCTTTGTTTCAAAATTTTATCACGCAAACCTTTCATGTTCCGAACGTCGTCGTTGTAAACATCAATTAAAACCACTGGCTTG
>JAHJUA010000024.1 GCA_018829425.1 Nanobdellota archaeon
GTTTTGAAGGGGTGGTTATTTGTCTTATTTATCCTAATACTTTCTATGAATGTTTTTATATTATCAAAAATTGATTTAGGTAGAAGGTGGGATTTCCGATTGGTTTGGATACCATTAACAATTATAGTTACAACTATTCTCGGCTTTGCACAATAAGTAGTTCTTGCACAAAAAGTCTTTAAGGTTTAATAGTTTCTGGAGCATATGGCTTCTCAAAGGAAAACAAAGAATTTAGGCTTTAATAGAAGTAAGAATAATCCTGCTGTTTATGATTACATAGAAGGTGTTTTGGGAATTAAAGAGAAATATTGTGGTAGGGGAAGGAAAGGAAAACTAGGGAAGTATGGTTTAGTGCATGAAGGGACGAATCCACTACCTATAAGAGAATTTTACCTTCTGGATGCTTATGTTGATCCAACTACGGGAAAAGTAATTGTAAACTCTAAAGATGGTTTACAAGGTGCTTGTATCCAGTGTGATAAAGCATTTCGGAGAGCAAGAATAAACAGATGGTCAAAAAAATATTCCAAAATGACTAAAGAGGAGATAAATGAAGAATATCGCAAGAATTACGGCAAACTCAAGCACTGTAGACCTTGCGGAAAGGATAAGACTCCTGAGGAGTTTCCAATTTCAATAACAATGGATACTGGTCTACATAATTCTTGTATTGAATGCACCAAAGCATATACAGAATCTATTGGGGGTAGATGGGAAATCTATTCTCCTGATGGGCATGCTGTGATGACCATAACCAACAAGGACAAATGTCAAATCAGAGATTGCGCATCCCAAAATTTATCAAAAGACCATATATTTCCAATAGCAAAGGGAGGAACAGACAACTCGGAGAATCTTCAAGTCTTATGCAGACACCATAATTCATCAAAATCAGATACAGTAGTTTCTCCAATAATAAAAAGTGTGGGTGATGTAAAAAATAAAATGATTTGTGAGAGGTACTTACCAATACTTCAAAAAGCAAGAAAAGAGAAATGGTCTCTGAAAAAATTTGAATTAGAAATAACCAAATCTGTTCGGGAATTGATTATATGGAAAAGGAATCTTTCTGATGAACAACTTAAGAATTTTTTTCAGAATGAAAAAGAAAGGAATAACAGAAAACATTCTGTGGAACATGCACTAAAAAAATTTAGACAATATTGCGAAACTGCAATTCTCGAAGCGAATGAATATATTGCGAGAAATAATAGAGTTTCTAAGAACTAAACATCTTCTTGAAGATTTTGCTTACAAGATTGATATCCCATCCGTTTCCAGCAAGGTCGTATTTTTGTGATTCAGAAAGTCCGTCAAGATTTATTTCATCCTCAAAGAATCCCATAAGCCTAAAACATTCTTTCGGGGTAAGACCTCTTATATTTTCCAATTTCATTGTTGCAACCATAAATTCATGTGATGCAGATTTTACAGCATAACTCACTCCAAGGTCTTTGTTGAAAACAAGATGATATTGTTTTGGGAATGTTCCATATGGAAGTCCTAACTGCTGATGCTTGCTTCTATTTTTGTTTCTTATAGCTACTGAAACAATATGTCCGTCATCTCCGAGCGGGAATCTATCTTTAAGAAAACCATTAAATCTTTTTTCAGTGAATTTATATTTCTCTGGAACATCTTTCTCTATTAAATCCTTTAGATAAATTTTAAGAGATTCTTCTTTCGGAAATTCAAAAGATTGTTTCAAATCTTTTCTTATACAAACAAAAATAACTCTTTCTCTACTTTGAGGAGTTCCATAATCTTTTGAGTTCATAACCTTCCAATAAACATTATACTCTATTCTATCAAGTTCAGATAATATTTTATCAAATGTTTTTTTGTGATTGTTAAAAGTAAGTCCCTTTACATTTTCAAGGAGCATCCATCTTGGATGTTTGAACTCAGCAATTCTTACTATGTCTGCAAACAAAGTTCCCCTTATGTCTAGTTCACCCTTATGTTTTCCTGCTTCAGAAAAAGGTTGACAGGGAAATCCTCCTGTTAGTAAATCAAAATCAGGAAGTTCTGATGGAGTTATCTTGCTACAATCTCCATAATTTTTTATTCCAGGATGATTCTTATCAAAGCATTTTATCGCATGTTTTTTTATCTCAGAATAACCAATGCATTTGTGGGAAATTCCTGCCTTCTTCAATGCGAATTCTGCTCCGCCATATCCTGAGAACATATCAAATACCCTAATTACATTTTCCTCTTCTGACATAAGAACTTTTAGGATGGGAGATATTTATGGTTTTCTGTAGTAGCAATCTTTTAAAATAAAAGAACCGAGTATTTATTATGACTCAAAGAAAACTTGAAGATTTTACAAAGTCGGTATCTCCCGAAAAGGTGGTTGCTGAGAAAGAAGAAGTTTCCTCCATAAAGGACGAACTTTTCAATAGGGAAGAAGATACTATCTTTGAATTGAAGGAAGAAATCCCTAGGAACTTTTCAAAACACCTTGTAGCACTATCTAATTCTGAAGGTGGAAGAATAATTATTGGTGTATCTGATAATCGGAAAATTGTGGGGGTAGGTGATGTGAACCAACTTAAAGCACAACTCATCTCTACTGCAAACGAATGTTCTCCTCCGATACATATTGGGATTTCAACTAGGCTAATTGATAATAAGGAAATTGCGACGGTTAGTGTTCCTAAGGGGGAATTTGGAATTTATTCCTGTGGAAATAAATATTTTATAAGGAGGAATGACAGAAGTGTTCCTATGAGAACTAAGGAAGAATTGTTATCTTTGATGATAGAAAAAGGTCAGACTTCCTACGGCGCAATGCCTGTCGTTTACAATAAAAAAGTAGAATTCTCTGGGAACAAAGTTGCACGATTTATAAAATTGGCGAAAGAAAAAAGGAGGCTTGAGGGTACAACATCTCTTTCATCAGAAGATATTCTGAAAAATTTAAAATGTTTAACCACAAAAAATAATGCATTGACTCCCACCATTGCTGGTCTTCTTTTTTTCACAGACAATCCTCAAGAGATTTTACCTCACACCATGATAAAGCTAGCAAGATTCAACGGAAAGACAAAATCAATACCCATAGAGAGCGAGAATATTAAAGGAACACTTGACGAGCTTATTGAAGCTTCTCTCTCATTTATAAAAAGAAATACTATGAAAAAAATAATTTTCAAAGATTATAAAAGAATAGAAAAAACAGAATATCCCATGTTCGCTCTTCGGGAAGCTATCACAAATGCAGTTGCTCACCGAGATTATTCCTCAAAAGGACAAACAGTAAGAATTTTTGTTTATGATGATCGGATAGAAATACTAACCCCTGGCGGATTGCCTCCTCCGATAACCTTAGATAATATCACAGAATCTCAGCATTCAAGAGAACCAGTCATTTGTAGACTTCTTCTTTATCTTGGATACATGGAAGAGCTTGGGAGTGGAGTCTCAAGGATGATTGAAATTGCAGAATCTTGGGGGCTTCTCAGCCCTAGTCTTCAAGACAACGGTTCAGATTTTAGTGTAACATTTTTTAACAAGCAAGTTGGAGAGGACCATGCTACTTTCCTCAGTGGAAGTCTGATTAAAGAAACAGACCTTTCTATGTTGCTTCCAGAACAAATTGTGGGAATAGATTTTGTCGTTAAAGAAAATAAGATTAACAAGAAACAGTATGTGGAAAACACTGGAGTAAGTCCTTCAACCGCCACAAGACACCTTTCTCAACTTGTCAAATTCAAAATACTGCTTGAAAGAGGGAGCGGAAAGAATACATTTTATGTTTTAAATTCGGAGTGAGGCGTAATGATGTGCAATGATGCGAATCATTTAGAATTAGTGGTAAAGCAAAAGCTAACAGAAAATAATAATTATCATCACCTTTTATTATATGTAAATAACATTTATTCTTTTTAAATATTGACTTTTTCTTTTATTAGCATTGCTTCCGAAACATTTAAATAGTAATTTCACTTCAAATTATTAACGAAATTTGAGACTAAATTACAACTAAAATGGTTAAAAAAGAACGAGGACCTTATGGAAAGAATATGATAAAAGTCGCCATAAGATTCTGGACTAATAATCTTCCAAAGGGAGCAGATAAAAAAACTGCATGGAAAGGAGGAGCATTGTATCTCTATAAAAATGACCATAAGGACATAAAGCCAGCTATGATTATGTTTGATGACATCAACGATGATTTTCAGAAAAAGCTCTTTAAACTTCTCAATGACCAAGGAATTAAACTGGTGGAGGTCCCTAAGGAAAAATTTAGAGTAGTTAATAAATGATAATTAAAAGGGAGCCGAAGCTCCCTGATTCGCACCGTCCCGCAAAGAACAATGGAATCAAGAAAACAAAGAAAACAGAAGTATAAGAATTTTACGGATTCAGAAATTCCGTTCCATAAAAGAGAAGCTTTAAAAATTTCTTCTACAGAGTCCCTTAGGATAAACGAGGGGATTTATACAGAATTAACCCAAGATGTTAAACACACTCAGCAATGGAAAGAATACAACGAAGCACAGACAAAAGAAAAACTTATGTTCTATCGGCTTCTTGATGAACTTCTTAATGTAGTCCCAACTAGAACCTATACTTTTGGTCGCCCAAGAAAATCTCTAAGAGATATGATTTTCTGTTGTATGATTAAAATTTATTGTAACACATCTTCTAGGAGAATAATTTCTGATTTAGAACTCGCAAAAAAGGCAGGATACATAAAAGAGGTTCCACACTTTAATACACTTCTAAACTATTTTGACGACGCTGGAATGAATATGGTTTTAAATTATCTTATAACCCTTTCAGCATTGCCTCTGAAACATGTTGAGGATTCTTTTGCTGTTGATAGCACAGGATTCGGTAGTGGAAGATTTGACCGATGGATAAGCGAGAAATATGGAAAGACCAAAATCAAGAATACAAGAGGCTTCCTAAAGGCTCACGCCTGTGTTGGCACGAGAACCAATGTTGTAACAGCTCTTCGAGTAACAAGGGAAAAGTCAGGAGATAGTCCTCAATTTAGCGAACTTGTTTCTGAGACTGGAGAAAATTTCTTAATGAAAGAAATTTCGGCAGATAAAGCCCATTCTTCTAGAGATAACTTAGAACTTGCTAAATCCCTTGGAGCAATCCCCTACATCCCATTCAAAAAACACACCACCGGACATTCAAGAGGTTCTCCAACATGGGCAGAGATGTATAAGGTATTCACGACGGACTATTTAGAATTTGCAAAGCATTATCACAAGAGAAGCAATATCGAAAGCACCTTCGCAATGATAAAGCGAAAGTTTGGAGATTATTGCCGGTGCAAATCTGAGAGAAGCCAAGTGAACGAAATTCTCTGCAAAGTTCTGACGCACAATATTGTCTGTCTGATTCACGAAATATTCGAATTAAATCTTGAGGTCGATTTTAATGGCATAGCGAAAAACCTTCCTGCACAAAAAGTGGTCTAGTTATTGTGCAAAGCCACTATTCTCTTGCTGGGTATTTATCTCATAATCAAATATAACACATAGAGAGAACCCAAGTAAAAAATCAATAGTAAAATAAGATAAAGAACTCTTTTATCTGAGTGCGAATTCATCTAAGAAAACCACCTCCTTTCAGAA
>JAHJUA010000025.1 GCA_018829425.1 Nanobdellota archaeon
AATGATAGTTCTGTTTTCAGGGAAGCGCATTCTTCGATACATTTCTGAATGTTGTTTTCTCCATTTACGAAATCCCACGTTTTGGTTATAAGAAAATAAACTGCGACTATTAAAAAAATTACTATTAGAACTAGCACCCACGTTTGTATCTCACCTCTTTTTTTCATTCTATGGAATTTATGGCCCCGATGGGATTCGAACCCACGACACCTGGATATCTCGCGAAGCGCTATCTTAGTTTCTTTGAGCGCAGAACTTTCTTTTCAAAGAAAGTTATTCATAAGAGTCCAGTGCTCTAACCAGACTGAGCTACGGAGCCATTGTTTGTTTACGGCGATGTAGCGAAGGTAGATTAGTTTTTTCTACCAGTGTAGTTTCTTTTTTTCTAAAAAAGAAACCCATGAGCTACGGAGCCATGTTTATATTATCAATAAGTACTTTTTTAAATTATTCTTTTGTTAATAATTCATGATGGTTAAATTTTGTCCGAAGTGTGAGAGCGTTCTGATTCCTGAAAAATTGGGTGAAGGATTTGTCTCTAAATGTTTCCATTGCGGGTTTGTTCTAGAAGGTGAAGGGAAGCCGCTAATTGAAATAGAGAAACTTCCTCCGAAGAAAATTGTTGGAAGGAAAATATCTGAAGAAGGGAACGAGTTTGCGACATATAAACACAAATGTCCGAAATGTGGATTCGGAAAAGCACAGGTTATAGACGTTGGGATTTTTTATTCAGATGAGGATAATTTGATTCTGTTGAAATGTGGCAAGTGTGGCTGGTCTGAAAGATTGGGAAGAAAGGTTAGTTAGAAGTAGGCTCTTATAATAACTGTTATTATAAGTGAAAGTATAAATGCTGAAGACAGAAGGTACCATTTTATTATCCATTTCTTCTTTGGGTCAAAGCAATTTACCGTGAATATGCTTAGTAATATGTACAATCCTATAGAAACTGCTAAGGACATTATTCCCAATTCCATAAATGATGTGACGAGCATCAAACACAACCAGAAAAGACCAAAGGCAATCAGAAAGACAAACCAGAAGGAGATAAACCATCCATTTAATTTATCATTCATATTTTTTAATTTTCTCCACCAATTCCTTTTGGGATTCTTTTGTTTCTTCATTAATTTCTTTAGGAAAAATCACGATATAAACTTAACGATAATCTCGCCAGGTGTGAGCGCATTTTACGCACTTATAGAATTTCGTTTCGGTTTCGTCGGCTGCACGCGTTTGCATCGTCCAGAAATATGCTTTTTTGTTTCCACATTTTTCACACGGTTTTTCAAGTTCCACCACTGGATGAACTTCGGAATCCTTGTCCGAAACTATATTGACTTTTTTCTTCTCGCCAATTTTTTCAGAAATCTTTACTCTTACTTTTCCTTTGGCAGTGTACCTGCACCGTGGACATCCGTCTTTGTTTTTCTTCTGAATCAAGACAGCGCCGCATTTTGGACAGAATTCCATTTTGTTACTTTTCTCAATAGGAAGAGCGTTTAAATATTTTTTTGTTAGTTGCTTACCTTGAACATGTCTCGCCCACCCGCCAGGAAATCCGATGCCGTCCGAAGTTACGTGCCTTCGGCACGATTGAGTTGATGGTAACAAAGTAAAATCGCGCGCAGTTTTTGAGTTAATAATTTTTCAGAATATTCGGGCGAATGTAGCGTCGTTTTTTTAAACCTAACTACATAATCCTCTTTCTTGCTGTGGTCTTTTCCATTCAAAGAAGACGAGTTTTACCCAGCCTGCGTAAGGAGCTAGTTTGAAAGAGGCTTTGCCGACGAGTTGATCTTCAGAAATCTTTTTTTCTGAGTCAAGCTGACCAGGATTATTATCTCCTATTGTTGAGAAAATCTTTTTGCCGGTTTCATCATTTTCTATTTTAACAATTCGGTGGATTATTGGATTTACATAATTAGCGTTGAAGATTATTACATCCCCCACTTCTAGTTTTTCTGGATTCGCTCTGGTTACAAATAAGATGTCTCCTTTGTTGAAACCTTTTTTCATTTGGAATTCGTCGAAGCCAGTGTCGTTGATTCCGAATTCAGAATATTTCTGTCCGTTGTTTTCCCACCACGTTTCTGGACTTGAGAATAAGTTTCCTTGATGATACATGCTGCATGATTCGACGATAGCTAATGGGAGCGAGGTTCCTGTTGTAAGGCTGAGTATCGGGAAGAAAACAAATTTTATGAAGACGAAAAGAAATATGACTGCGAAAATCCAACCTTTGAAACTATCATCTTTCCATAAAAGAAACCAGAATTTTTTGAAGAATTCTTTTATCTTATTTATTTTCTCCCTCCCTCCCTCCCTCCTCTTTATTCTAATCTCTTCAATTTCTATCTCTCTTCCTTTCTTTTTATCTTTGATCTCAATTTCTTTTATTAAAATGTCGTCGGCATTGTCTATTGCTTTTTTAAAATCTTTGGGATCCATAAAGGCAAAAACACTTGGAAGTTTTTAAAATCTTTGAAACATCGAAATATTTAAATAGTGTATATTCTCTGTGTATACACAAGGTATATCCTTGACCTCTTTTCAACCCAGCCGTGTTTCTCGATTGCGAGACACGGCTCATGATCACTGGGTTTCTTTTTTACAAACGGGTTTTTCTTTTAGAAAAAGAAAAACTACGCTGGTAAAGAAAACCTAAGTAAGATGGTAGAAAAAACAAAAAACAAATGACAGACATATTCGACAACACGATACTTTGCAACAAATGTAATTTGAAAATGCAGAAGGCTTCTGTTAAAAGGAACAACTTTCTTTTGCGGGCTCTCGTTTGTCCAAAATGCGAAGAAAAAATCATTCACCCTACTGACGAGCAAGAATACAACAGATTTATAAATTTAAAGAATAAGGAGTTCAGAGTTAAGATGAGACTTGTCGGGAATAGTTATGCAGTCTCGATTCCAAAGGAAATTGTTTTGTTCATCAGGGAACAGGAAAAAATAATGGACAATATGGTAAAACTTTGCTTTGAAGATTTCGGAAGGTTGAGTTTAAATTTCAATAATATAAATGAATTGAAAAAAATAAGAAGATAAAATGATAGGAGAAATTACAGAAGGTTTGAGAAGCTTGGAAGAATTTGGAAGTAGTTCAGGAAGAGTTAATATTGTACCTTATCTTCCTTTTGGAATCCATACAATTGATAATGTTAATTCTCAGGCGGAGTGCGATGGAGTAATTGAGAGTTTTATGGACTGGTATGCTGATTATTGTTTCTCAGAAAATTTAATTAATGGAAGGAGGGCTCTTGTTTAAATGACAGAAAAAGAAATTCAGTTGAAGGTTGTTGAAGCGCAGCAGGACGATGCTTACAAAGGCATCGCGAGAATAGATGCGGAAGTTATGAGAGAGCTGGGCATCAAGCGTGGAGATGTGATTAAGATTAAAGGTGGTAGAGAGACTATTGTGATTGCAGACAGAGCGTATCCTGCAGATGTGGGCGAAGACATAATTCGAATCGATGGAATAATCCGAAGAAACTCCAAGACTGGAATAGGAGAAGTGGTAAAAATTTCTAAAGTGGAAGTTAAGGAAGCGAAGAAAGTTATAATCGCTCCCGCTCAGAAAAACATTATGGTTCAAGCAGAGCCCGAAGGGCTTAGGCGAGGTTTGCTTGGAAGGACCGTTTTGAAAGGCGACGTTGTTGTTCTTGGCGGAGTGCAAAGAAGGAAAGATTTGCTTTCTGATGAATTCGGTGGAGAATTTGGAGACATGCTCGGCGATATGTTGGGCAATATGGGATTCGGTCAGCTTGGAGGTTTTACACAGATAAAATTCATTGTTGTAAGCACAAACCCTAGTCAGCCAGTCATAATTACTGAGAACACTGAAGTGATTCTTAATCCAAAGGCAGTCGAAGTTACAGAAGAAAGTATCCCCGAAATAAATTATGAGGATATTGGGGGCTTGAATGAGGAGATTAAAAAAATAAGAGAGATGGTTGAGATTCCTTTGAAGCATCCGGAGATTTTCCAGAAATTGGGAATTGCACCGCCGAAAGGAGTCTTGCTTCATGGACCTCCCGGAACTGGAAAGACACTTTTGGCTAAGGCTGTTGCAAATGAATCCGAAGCGAATTTTATTCTTCTTAATGGTCCGGAAATTATGAGCAAGTTTTATGGAGAGTCCGAGAAAAAGATAAGGGACATTTTTGAAGAGGCAGAGAAGAGTGCACCTGCAATTATTTTCATTGATGAAATTGATGCTATTGCGCCTAAGAGAGAGGAAGTTTCTGGAGAAGTTGAACGGAGAGTTGTTTCTCAACTTTTGACAATGATGGATGGTTTGAAATCAAGAGGAAATGTTATTGTTATCGGCGCGACGAACAGAGTTAATTCGCTTGACCCTGCTTTGAGAAGACCTGGAAGATTTGACAGAGAAATAGAAATTAATGTTCCCGGAAAAGAAGGGCGACTTTCAATTCTTAAAATTCATACGAGGGGAATGCCTTTGACAAAGAATGTTAAACTTGAGGAAATTGCTTCTGTAACTCACGGGTTTGTCGGCGCGGATTTGGAATCTTTAGCGAAAGAGGCTGCGATGAATGTTCTTAGAAAACTTCTTCCAAAGATGAACCTTGATGCTGAGGCGCAGATTCCCCCTGAACTTCTTGACCAATTAATAATAAAACATGAAGATTTTATGGACTCCTTGAAAGTTGTGCGACCTTCAGCGATGAGGGAGGTTTTGGTTGAAACTCCAAATGTTTCATGGGAA
>JAHJUA010000001.1 GCA_018829425.1 Nanobdellota archaeon
ATAAAAAAAGAAAGGGACACATCTTATCTTGAATCGATTCTCTATGATGGTGAGCTTGCGAAGAGCGACACAATTGCTATCGCGAACATTTCAGGTTCGAACCAAGACGAGCCGATAATCAGTCGGATAAGAGTTCTTGAGGAAATTAGACCGCTTTCAGAAAAGTTTCAACCCAAGGATAAAGTTACTGCTGCGACTGGAGTTCGGATGCAAATTATTGAGAAGGCCAATGTTCTTCCCGGGATGCCTTTTGTTGTTTTCAAAGATAATCTTGATGAAGTTAAGAAAATATTCAAACAGCAGATTACTGAAAATATAAAGACGGACAAGCAGGGAATTATCGCGAAGGCGGATTCGCTTGGAAGTTTGGAGGCGTTGCTTTCAATTCTTAAACAGGAAAAAATATCTGTTGTGAAAGCGGGAATCGGAATCATCAGTAAGTCAGACATCATCAGCGCGAAAGCGAATTTGAAAATAAACGAACTTGATGCGATTATCATCGGGTTTAATGTTTCACTTGATGAAGAAGCTGGAGAATTGCTCGGACAGAACAAGGAGATTAAGATAATGACTGATGAAGTTATTTACAAACTTGTTGATGATTTGAAAGAATTCAGGATTCAAAAGAAGAAGGAAATTGAGAAGAAGAGAATGATGGGTCTTGTTTCCTTGGCGAAGGTTAAGGTTTTGCATAATTATGTTTTTAGGAACACGAGCCCGGCGATATTTGGTGTTCACGTTGAAGTTGGAAAGATAACTTCGAGAATGAATCTCATAGATGGGAACAATGAGAAAGTGGGCAACGTAAAAAATCTGCAGGCGGAAAACAAATCTGTTGAAGAAGCGAGTGAAGGTCAGGAATTGGCGATTTCGATTCCTGGGATAAATTTTGAGAGAAGAATGAAAGAAGTTGATTTTCTCTACTCTGAAATTGGAGAGTCGCAGTTCAAGAATTTTAGAAAGAATAAAGATTTACTTTCACAGAAAGAGATTGCTTTATTGCAGGAAATTGCGGAGATAAAGAGAAAGAGTAATGCGACTTGGGGCGGGAGTTAAACTTTAAAAACCTTCTAAATCAATAATTATCATGCCATTCAAAATTAATGTAGCAGAAAGTTCGGGGAAGACGTTTAAATTTGAGCTTGAAAGCGAAGAGCTTCTCGGTAAAGAACTTCATGATAAAATCGATGGGAAAATCCTCATGCCTGAGCTTGAAGGATATGAATTCGAGATTGCTGGAACTAGCGACAAAGCAGGATTCACTTCTCATAAAGATATTCCTGGTATGGGATTGAAGAAACTTCTTTTGACCTATGGTAAAGGAATGAAAAGGCGCCCAAGACGAGAAGGAAAAAAGAAAGTTTCAAATCCAAAGCCAAAGGGATTGCGTCTTAGAAAAACTCTTAGAGGTCGAGTGATTTCTTCAGAGATTGCTCAAATTAATCTTAAGATTCTAAAGCCTGGAAGCAAGAAACTTTCAGAGATTTTCTCAGATCAAAATGCGCCTAAGCCTGTCGCAACAGAAAAGGGTGCGGAAGTGAAAGTTGAAGCGGCGCCCGTAGAAGCGAAACCGGCAGAAACTCCAAAGGCAGAAACTAAGCCGGAAGAAAAGCCAACTGAAGCACCAAAAGTTGAAGCGTCTGCGGCAACAGTTTAATTCTATACAAAATGTCAACAAATAAACCTGATTTTTATGTTTTAGTGTCGAATGGATGGAGGGATTGTGAATCTGTAAGGAAAGTTGTTGATGGACTCGAGGGCAATGTCATATACATTAAAGATTTTGATAGAGGATTAATATCTGGAGTTCCAATTCTTGTTCCAGATGCACAAGCTATTATTGATTATAGAAACAGAAAGTCTGGTGAAGACTTATTTCTAGATTAGTAAAATTATTTTTTAACAACTGGCAAAGAATTCTGTGGAATATCTTCTTCTGATTCGATTCCTGCAATGTTGAATCCAAATTCAAAGAATCGTAGAACAACTTCAAGGATTAATATGAATAATAAATAATTGATGACTCCTGAGAAGAACATCGGGAGTTCGCTTATTCTTGAGCCGACTCTGACTCCAAGATCTGCAAATATGCCTGGCTGAACAACAGAAATTCCAAGGAATGTAAATGGAAGTATTTTCGCTAAGTCTTTTGCAAGTTTTTCTCCATATCCCGGAATGTAAGAAGACATTCTTATCGCTGCTACTGCTATTGCAGAAATCATAAGAATGGTATTCACTCCTATTGATTCTTCCAGGAAGAATATCAAGAAGAATGTGAAAATTAAAAACCAGAAGAAAATTATGAATGGAATTATGAGAATATATTCAACAAGATAAAAGCCGCTCGCAGTAATTTTTGCGAGGATGGGATTCTCTGAAGTGTTGTATTTGTTAAGGTCGAAATTGAAAATATTTTTCTGACCCATGAATTGGTGAAGTTTCCAAACGAAAATTGCATAAACAACTATAATAAGAACGAGAATGAAAAGAGTGAGAAAAATTTGGAGAGTTGGTGAGAGCGTCGCATGAAAATCTTTAGCAGTTTGAATTGCTCCTAAAATGAAATCTGTCACCCCCATGATTATATTATTGGGTTGTTGTTTTTAAATTTGTTGATATTTACTTTTCACAATAATACACGAATGCCGCGGAGGCAAGAGGGAGAAAGAAGAAACCAGTAACAGGGGTCTAATTCATCACAAAAGCCGCCCAGGAATATATCCCTTTCTTATGTAGTTCATAAAACCTTCCTGTCAATCTACTTATATCTTGATTCATTTCGCTGGTGTCAACTTTTGCTTTATCTAAGCTGTCCCTATAAGTTTCTGCAAAAGAGCCGGACATCATAGGAACATACCTTTCCCATTCATCGATTCTTTGAGTTAATTCTGATCTCTGACTTGTTAGATTATTAAACCTTTCTCCAACTCTTTTTTTATCCGGACTCCAAGAATCATATGCAACAACTCCAGGTATCCAAAGTAGAAGCGCAAGCATACTACTACCAAAAAGCAAGGAACCCCTACTAAGTCTGTTTCTACCTTCCGCTCTCGCGTTCCCGGTTCCGCTAGCCATGAGTCTTGGGAGTTGGATCTGATATTTAAAGATTTATATCATTTAATGAATGATTCAATAAATTTAAATAGAATATTTATCTTTTGAGGAGATGATTGATATTAAGGATTTGCGAGCACGTTCGCAAGATTACAAGGTTAATGCGCGGAAAAAAGGGCGTGATGAAACTATTGTTGATGAAGTTCTTGATCTTGATTTGAAATGGCGCGCGATTAAATTGAAGGCGGATAATCTGAGGTCGGAGAGGAATCAAGTTTCTGAAGCGATAAATGCGGCGAAGAAATCTAAAGACGAGAGCGCTGCCGTGAAGTTGATTAAGAAGGCGAAGGAAATTCCTGCGAAACTGAAAGCGCTTGAGGAAGAGGAAGGTGTGGCTCGCGAATTTTTGAACAAAAAGATTTCTGAGATTCCGAATATAATGTCGAAGCGAGTTCCTCTTGGAGAGTCGGAGAAGAACAACAAAGTTGAGAAAGTTTATGGAAAGCCTCCAAAGTTTAGTTTCCCTGTTAAGAGTCATGTTGAAATTGCTGAGGATTTAGGGATGGCTGACTTTGACGATTCGGC
>JAHJUA010000026.1 GCA_018829425.1 Nanobdellota archaeon
AATCAAAAAGCATTTAAACTATTCTTATCTCAAGAAGACATGGATAAAGCAAAATTCATAAACTCAAAGAAAATCACTGCCGTTTTCGCGGTGGCTGCTTTGGTTGCTGGATTCTTCTTCCTTGACAGAGGAACAACAGGCAACGTCGTTTTGAATGGCAACCTTCCCCCAGTGGATGTAATCTCTATTGTGGGCCTTGTTCTCGTTGGTTGCTCTGCAATCCTTGCATTTTATTCTGTAAGGAAATAATCAGGCATAACTTTTTATAAGAAACCTGTTTTCAAAATTGATGACTCTTCTTAATCTTTCTCCAAGAGAATATCAGAAAGAAATCTTTAAAACTTGTGTGGAAAAAAACTGCCTTGTGGTTCTCCCAACAGGGTTGGGAAAAACTCTCATCGCACTTATGCTCACAATCGAAAGGATGAATGCTTTCCCAGGGGAAAAGGTTGTTTTCCTCGCACCAACAAAACCATTAGCAGAACAGCATTTGAATTATTTCACAAAAAATCTTCCTGAACTCTTCGCAGGAATGGAGCTCTTCACGGGTTCTGTAAAACCAAAAGAAAGACAAAAGATCTGGAGAAAATCAGACATAATTTTTTCAACCCCGCAATGCATCGCAAATGATCTCAAAAAAAGACTCTACGATTTGGAAGATGTATGTTTACTTATTGAAGATGAAGCGCACAGGTGCATAAAAAATTACGATTACAACAGCGTCGCAAAGTCTTACATAAATCAATCAGCGCATCCAAGAATTCTCGGCTTGACTGCTTCTCCTGGAAGTGAAGCCCCAAAAATAAAAGAAATTTGCAGAAATTTATCAATAGAAGAAGTTGAACTTCGCACTAGAGAATCTCCTGATGTGAAACAATATCTAAAAGAACTCACGTTTGAAAAAGTAATTGTTAATCTTCCTGAAGAGTTTGAGAAAGTTAGAAATGCCCTCGCAGGTTTATTTCAGGAATATGTTGAAGAACTTAAAGGTCGTCGACTTCTCTTCGGACCTTCGAGCAAGACTGCACTCATAATGCTTCAAAAAAAGATTATGTTTGAAATATCTCGAGGAAAACGAGATTACAATCACCTTCTTGCGTCAAGCGCGTGCGCAACCGCAATAAAACTCCAGCACGCATTAGAACTTCTTGAAACTCAAACAATTTTTGGATTCCACAAATATCTCAAAGAATTATTCCGGCAAGCCGTCGAAAAGAAAAATAAAGGCGTTGTCCGACTCGTAAAAAAACCAAGATTCGATTACGCTTTCGTCAAATCCACAGAATTCATAACCAGAGGTTTGGAACATCCCAAAGTCCAAAAACTTTATGAGATAATAGGAAAAGAATCCGCTGCCGCAAACGGGAAAATAAAAATAATCGTCTTCACACAATTCAGAGATACTGCAAGTCTTATTTCTCAAAAAATAAATCAACTGAAAGGAATAAAATCTGAAGTCTTCGTAGGTCAAGCTAAAAAGACAGACTCGTCGGGAAAATCAACAGGGTTAAGCCAGAAAGATCAAAAAAAAGTAATAGAAGATTTTTCATCAGGAAAAATAAACGTCATCTGCGCAACATCAATCGGGGAGGAAGGACTGGACATCCCAGAAGTTGATGCAGTTATTTTTTATGAGCCGGTCCCGTCAGCAATAAGAGCAATTCAAAGGGCAGGAAGAACTGCACGTCTTGCGAAAGGAAAACTGATAATGCTTATCACAAAAGGAACTCGCGACGAAGCGCACTTTTATGTTTCTAAGGCAAAAGAAAAAAGAATGAACGAGGCAATCGGAATGATAAAGAAAGGTTTTTCAAATAAATTTCATTCTGAAGTCCAGAAAAAACTTGGATAATGGTAAAAATAAAACCAATCTACGACATTTTTTCTTCAAGTAAGAACGTGCCCGTCGGCGTTCGAGACAAAAAAGTCAAAATCATCGCAGACCATCGAGAGAAAAATTCAATCGTGATTTCAGAAATAATAAGTCTTGGTATGGAAGTGGAATTCCAACAGCTCAAAGTCGCAGACTATCTCGTTAAAGACGTAGCAATAGAAAGGAAAACAGTTTCCGATTTTATTTCGTCTATGATAAACCGTCGGCTCCTTAATCAACTTGAAGAGATACAACAATATCCGAATCGACTTCTCATAATTGAAGGGACAGATGAACAAGAACTTTACTCTAACACCGAAAACTTCAACGGCGGCATGCACCCTAATTCAGTTCGCGGATTTCTCCTTTCAATAGTCCTCAAATATAAAGTCCCCATAATTTTCACCCGCGATGGACATGACACTGCAAAGTTCATTTCAGTTTTAGCAAAAAGAAAATCAAAAGAACTTTCGTTAAACGTTGGGAAAAAAACATTAGATAAAAAAGAACGACTTCAGTTTATAATCGAGGGCTTCCCTGGAATCGGACCCAAAAGCGCGAGAAAACTTTTCGAGAAATTTAAAACATTAAAGGCAATTGCAAACGCTTCCGAAGAAGAACTAAAAGAAGTCCTTGGGAAAAAAGCAGAGGCAGTGAAATCTCTTTTTGAAGAAGAATATTAATCAAGACTTATCTTTTTCTTACTCGTTCCCTCTTCTTCCTCGCGCGTTCTGCGCGTCGCAAGTCAGCACCCTCAATTCTGTCAAGGACAATTAAAAGCAAAAAGCCAAGGAAAGCAATTGCACCGACGGAGAAAAAGAGAAATCTGAATCCGAATGCTTCTGCAATTTTAGCTCCAAAGAAAGCAGCTGCGGCAGCCCCTATTCCAACAGAAGTGCTATAAACTGCATATTCAAATCCCTTGTGTTTCTTATTCAGGTAAGTTGTAAAAAGACTGAACCAACTCGGATAAGCAAATGCCGTTCCCAAACCATAAACTGCCTGCGCGGCGAAGATAACATAAACATGTTTCGCGAAAACATAAATAAAAGGAACTGTGATTATCAAGAACGTTCCAAGAACAAGCAATCGAGTTTTGTGCTTATCCTTATCAATATATCTTGAAAGCGGCAACTGCACGGAGGATTTAACAACAAGGAAAATTGTCGTCGCTAAACCTGCAGAAACAAGGCTTCCACCAATAAGATTTCCATCAATAAAAATCGCGAATATAGGGGCAATAAGTCCGAAACTGCTCAGTATCAAAACGTCAGAAAAAATCAGAAGCTTAAGCTTTGTATCCATATTCTCCTCTTTAGACAATTAAGAAGAATCCTGTTTATAAATTTTCATCAAGAATTTTCTTCAAAGAAATCATTGTCCTCGTCATTCTCAAAATATTATTCGACCTCTCAGGTTCTCTCATACTACTTGCTAAAATTCTCAAAAGCTCCGCCTTTTGTCTTCTTATCTCTTGCTTAATTAACTCTTTACCCATATAACCAAAAGCCTCTGAATGTTTAAAAAATATCTCATTCAGATTTATAAGCTACATAGAAATTATTTATATATAAATTTTGTTACATTAATCATTCTGGCAGCAACGCAAAAAAGCTGTAATCCTTCGCGGCATTCTTCGCAACTTTCTTCACTTCGTCTAACTCAACCTCTTTTATTTTCTCCTCCAATTCATAAAAATCTTTAGCATCTCCGCAAATCTCATAGTGCAAAAGTGAAACCATCTGAGTCTGCGAATCCTCTGTCGAAATTTGAAGGTTTCCAATAATTTCTTCCTTCACCTGATTAAGCTCTTCTTCAGTAAGTTCTTTCGAAACTTTCTCAAACTCCTCAACAATTAATTTTTTGACTGGCTCAACATTTTCTTTCTTTGTTCCCACATAAATAAAATTATAAGCAAAATCAATATTAACCTCTGAGTCTCCCTTTACACCATAGGCAAGATTTCTCTTCTCTCTTATTTCTTGGAACAAACGCGAAGACATTCCTCCAGCCATAATCACATTAAGAACGCACGACGCATAACTTCCTTTCGTTTTTAACAAGGGAACATGATGCGCGAAAACAAGACTTGCTTGATCAATACCATTCCTCTTTTCAGAACCTGATTGATTTCTTTTAACAATTTTGAAAGACGGAACTTTCTTTACTATTTTCGAACCATCAGAAAAGTTTTTCTCGGCGAAATCAACAAGGACTTCAAATTCTGCGTCGCCAACAACACATAAAATCAAATTCTTCGGATTGTAAATTTCCCCAAATCTTTTGATTATTTTTTCTCGTGTCAAGGAATTCAAAGTCTTCTCAGTTCCAATAAGCGGAATTCCCAATGGCTCCTCGTAAAGAGAGCCCTGCATTTTCTCAAGAACATAATGCAAAGGATTATCTTTGTACATTTTCATTTCCTCAAAAATAACATGCCGCTCTTTCTCGATTTCCTTTCCATCAAAAAGGGAATTCTTCACCATATCGCTAAGAACATTCAACGCAACATCAAGGTGTCTGCTCGGCATTTTGCACCAATAAGCAGTAATTGTCTCGTCCGTAAAGCCATTCAAAATTCCACCCTTCTTTTCTATCTCTTCAGCAATTTTCCTTGAGCTTCTCGTCTCCGTTCCCTTGTAAAGTAAATGCTCAATAAAATGTGAAATTCCTTTCTCTCCAGCGGCTTCATTCATTCCTCCGCAGCGAACAGCAAATGCAACGCTCACAACGGGAGTTTCCCTTTTCTCTAGAATAATAGTCATACCATTCTTCAAGACTTTTCTGTGAAATTTTGACTTCATAGTCTAAAAAAATGGATGAAGTATATAAAAGTTTTAATCCAAAAAGCAAGTTATAATTTTTGTATATGTTTAGAAAGTGTTGTTATATCCTCTCTAATTCTTTTTACATCTATCTCGGAATCTCCCGCGACAGAAATAGTCATCTCTGAATAAACATAAACTGTAGAAGCGGTTCGAGTAACTCCTGCCTTATTCTTCCCAGAATCTCTTGTTTCTCTTGCCTTTGTTCCCGAATATATCTTCCCTTTTACCTTAATCCAAATGTAATCTTTCTTCATTTTTGGTGCAGAAAGCCATTTGAAAATAAATGTAGCTACCCAAGAAATTAAAGCCAAAGCTACAAAAAATGATTGTGAAAAAATAAAAAGAGTAAGAAATATGGAAACTCCTAATCCAATCCAAAAATATTTTTTGTATTCTTTAGCATTTTTTCTAAATTCTTTTTCTGTCCTTTCAGTATCAACACTTGCAGAATAAGATTTCACACCTTCTGCAACATCATCACTAGAAACTGAAGAATCTTCATCTTCGATAACAAATCCAATATCCTCTAACTGTTCTTTGATATTATTTAGAGCATGTTCCGGATGTCCAGTTTCTATAAAAATATCCTTGAAAACTGGCTTTCTTTTCATATCTCTTAAAGTTATATTTCCATTAGAGTCTTTGATTTCTTTTTCTTCTTCGACCATTATATAATAATTAAATATATAAGAACACATATAAAAAGATTTGCTTTTCCTAAAAAATATTCGATAAAAACTAGAATGGTTTAAAGATAATCCACACTAATCCCACGAGAATAATCAATCCCAAAGCAAGAATAACCCATAGCCACCATCTTGATTTCTTTTGTTCTGGCATTCCGGGAACTCCAGGTTGCCCCATAGGTGGTTGTGCCCCAGCTGCGGTTCCAGGAGCAGCAGTTTGAAGAGTAGAAGTTACAGGAGTGGCAGCAACAGGAGCTGGAGTCGATGTAGCAGGTGTTTGTGCCGGTGTTATTGGAGCCATAATAGAAAACATAAGAAAATACCTATTATAAATTTTACCTTTTCTTTCTCTTTTCAAAAACAACGAACTTCTCACTTCCAATCTCAAACTCGTCCAGAACGGAAAAGTTCTCCTTAATAAAATCAAATATCCATTTTCTACTCACATTAAACTTTTTCCGTTTATTCATACTCTCTGTAGCAAAACTCAAAACAATTCTTTCAGAACAAGGAGTAATTCCCAAAATTAGTTTTTTAGAATAATCTTTTTCCATCATCTCGAGCGAATCAAGAACCTTAAATAAAAAAACAACTCTCGGCCGGGCCTGCCGGCGTCCGAGGCCTTTCAACAAACTCTTAACTTTATTCAATTCAAAAAGACTCATGTGAACTGCTTCTGCTTGAATTTTACTTCTCTCAAAAAAAGAGTTCATCAAATTAACAAGTTGCCCGACACTTTCCACAGCCGTGTAAGAAACATCAAAACCTGCTTTTTCAAAATAAGGATAACTAAAACCATTAACACCTGCGCCAAAATCAACAACACTTGTTTTTCCTTCAAGTCCTTTCAAAACTCTCTTATACACTTTTTCATAGAATCCAAGACGCTCTCTAGTTTGGCCACGCTTGGACGAACTTGGAACGCTCATGCGTTCTCTTGTAGAAAGGTGCTTTCTCAAAATCCATTCCGCATCTTTGTCCTTCGGACTCAAAAGTTTCCTGCTTGTGAAAGCCCCAAAAACCTTATGTAATAACTCGCGAGTCAGCCGCACTTTTTCTTCGTCGGAAACTTCGCGCTTTTCAAAATGCGAGAACGCTTTCTCAACATCCTTCACAGGGAGCATGGAAAAATCTTTTTTCTCCACTACTTTTTCAATAATTTCTTTTTTTCCCATGTTAGTTCTGACTAACACTCCCGTTATCTTTTATATAAAACCTAAGGAGTTTCGGAATTTTTTCTTTTAATCCAATTCTAATCGCCTTCACAATCTCAAAGTTCTCGGATTTCCCTTCTTCTATCCATAAATCATCAGTCTCATCAATATATTTACCGTTCAACCTATTATCAATCAATAAACTTTTTGTAAGAATGCCCGGACCGTTTAATCTTAAATCCCCGTTAAGAGATTCAAAAGCCCGAAAAAATACGGATTCTGGGACTTCTTTTTCTCGAGTCGAGATGCAGAACATTACATGATTATGAACCAAATAAGTAAAAATAACTCCTGGCCCTTCCCACATCAGATTAAATCTCCTTGAAGATCGATAATTTTCTTTCGAAGTTTCGTCCTTGTCACTTAGATATGCTTCTGTTTCAATAACTTTTACCCTGTGAAGTTTTCCATCAATCCTTCTAACTAAAACTTTCCCCAATAATTCGCGCGCAACTTCTTCCGCGCTTCGGTTAAAAAAATTCTTCCCAAGTTTCATTAAATTTTTAACCTTATGAAATTTAAAAAGTATATGGAATCACAAATTAAAGGGAAGTTGACTGTCAAGCAAATTAGACAGGAGGTTGAAGGTTAAGGAACCTGGGTTCCTTACCTTGTCTTACCATGGCTTCAACAAATCAATCACCCCAGTACCAAAAAGCAGCAGCAATGTTTCTTATGGCAGGAACTGACAAAGAAAGGCTCCACTGTCTTGAAGAAATGATTAGAGAGTGTCCAAAACACAAAAGCAGCGAGAAGATGTTAGCGAATCTTAAAACTAGATATAAAAAATTAAAAGAAAGATCAGAGAGAATAAAAAAGTCTGGGAAGTCAGGGGCGGGCAAACATGCAATAAGAAAAGAAGACATGCAGGCAGTAATCGTCGGGCTAACAAACACTGGAAAGTCCTCACTCCTTTCATTATTGACTAATGTCTCTCCAGAAATCACGCCTTACGATTTCACGACAAAAACT
>JAHJUA010000027.1 GCA_018829425.1 Nanobdellota archaeon
AGAAAGAGAATTAAGAGGCCTGGCTAGAAAAGCAGGGTTTAAAGTTAAAAAAAGTGGTGTTATAAAAAATGGCAGAGGAACCAGGCAAAACATATATTTAATCGCTAAAAAATAAGGAGGGGTCTCCTAACGGTATGGAAATGCTCTCGAAAAGCATCGCTCTTTATGGGCTTGTGGGTTCGAATCCCACCCCCTCCGCTTAAAACATTATGGAAAATGTATTAATAGTAAATAAAGAAAGGTTTGAGGAGCTTAGGGACAATTTTAAGAAAGATGGAGTTGAGAAACTTCATGTTTTGGCTGATTTTGATAGAACTCTAACTAAAACTTTTGTTAACGGAAAGAAAATTCCTTCCTTGATATCTATTTTAAGAGACGAGAACTATTTAACTCCTGATTATCCCGAGAAGGCAAAAGCTCTTTTTAAGAAGTATAATCCTATAGAAATAGATCCTAGTATCTCCTTAGAAGAAAAAGTCAAAGCAATGGAAGGATGGTGGACAAAACACTTCCAATTACTTATAGCTTCGGGGTTAAATATGAAAGATATAGAGAGAGCGATGGAATCTAGCAATTTAATTTTCAGAGACCGGGTCTCTGAACTTTTAGATATTTTAAAAGATAATGACATTCCTTTGGTTATTTTATCTTCTTCAGGAATAGGTAAAGAAAGCATCGTTTCCTATTTAAAAAACAAACAAAAACTTTTTGAAAATATTCACATTATTTCCAATTCTTTTAATTGGGATAAAAATGGGAAAGCCATATCTGTTAACCAACCCGTCATCCACGGAACGAATAAAAACGAAATTGTTATTGATAGCTTTCCTGAAATATATAATATGGTGGAAGATAGAAAAAATGTAATACTCTTAGGTGATAGTCTTTCTGACGTAGATATGATAACCGGATTTAATTATGATAATTTAATCAAGATAGGATTCTTAAACGAAAACATAGAAAAAAATCTAGAAAACTATAAACAAAAATACGATGTCTTAATTCTGAACGATTCCTCTGCTGAATTCATAGTTAATTTATTGCAAGAAATTCTTTAATAGAAATTCAGAAGAAGTTCAGAATGTTCTTCACTTGGTGTCGAACACCGCAGTGTTAGTCACCGAGTGTTGAACATTCGATTGAAAGAATCCGAAATGTTCTACACCGAGTGACCAACATCTCTGGATGTTTGACACTCGGTGAAAAACATTTCTCATCTCACTCAAGGCATGATATTTTTGGAGTTTTTGGATTTGGGGTTGACAGGAATCTTTTTATATGATACAATGTAGGCAATAAATAGTACATTTCCAATAGTCGACCACGAAACGGAGAATGCTGAGTAGGCTTCACGGAATTCGGGCGACAAAAAGTAAAGGAGAAAGAAGATGTCTGTAAATGTTTATCTCAAAAGCGAAGAAGTCAAAGAAAAGCCAGGTTTCGAAGATCACGAGAATGTAGTATTCTCAATATCAGAAATAAAACTTTGGAACAGTGATGGTCGCTGGCACATTATGCTTAAAAGATTGGAGGATCCAATTCCTCCATCAATAGCTGACATTGTCGAGGAAATCACTTTCTTAAAAGAATTTTCGTTAAATCCAATAAGAAAGATGGGAATCTACTCTTATGGATCGGCACGGGCGGAAGTGGACATGGTCTTTGGAAAAAAGATAGGACCAAGATTTCAAGTTTTCATTACCGCGAAAAAGAAGGAAGACTTACAGGAGCTTTATGAGATGATCCGAGCTGGTTCTGTTTTTCCAGACAAGAACAAAAACTATGAGAGTCAACAAAAAACAGGGTTTCGTCGTATGAAAAAGTTCTGGAAGTTTCTTCAGACTTGGAAGTGGAACTAGTCCTAGTGGTTACGATCACACACAATATTAGGGGTATGGCACAATGTCGTACCTCTTTTTTTCTTGAATAAAAGGTTGGTTTGAGGTAGAATGATAGAATGAAATCAAAGAAAGTTTTTTTGTTTTTGGTGATATTGGTAAGTGGGTTTTGGATTGGAGAGGTTAAAGCTAGTGAATACTATTACGATTCTATAAAAGTGG
>JAHJUA010000028.1 GCA_018829425.1 Nanobdellota archaeon
GAAAGTTAAGATTTTTGAAGATAGAGATTTTTCACAATACGATTGGGAAACGGCGAATCATGCTTTGAAACGGTTTAAGGATGCTGTTACACAGATTGATGATGAGCAAGAGAATAAGAAAATTTTAATTTGTTCACATGGAACGGTCATTACTTTATATTTTGCTTATTTGCAGGATAAGTTAAATGATTTGATGCGAAGATGGAAAGACTTGAAGTTTGGGGCTGTTGGAATAATTAAAAATAAAAAAGTGATAACGGATGTAATTTAAAATGGCCAAGGGAAAACTATCAACACCAGATTGGATAAGAGAAGGTTTTGATAGCAAGGCGGATTGGGAAAAAGCGCAAGGGAAGAAAAGTTCGGGGTCTCGAACGCCGACGGGCTCGGGGAAGACATTTAAGGTTAAGACTTGTCCGAAGTGCGGGGACAGCGAAGTGAAAGTTGTTATTGATGGGAAGGAAGACGGAAGCACGAAAGATTGGGAATGTAAATCATGTTCATTGGCAGGGAAAGATATTAAGGAAAAAGAAATGAGCGAGGACGAGTTCATTGAACATATTGAAAAGATGGAGGCAAAATAATGGAAGAAAAATTAATAAAAGTTTGGAATGAAGATTTTACTATTGCTAAATCTAAAAAAATTATTGAAGATTCATTTGCAAGCATTAACGATAAAAATGAGATAACTCTTGTTGTTGAGGATAGCAAGATTAATCCTGAGGACATAATTGAATCTGATAAGGGATGGAAGTTAATTACTTTCAATATGATTTTAGATTTCTCAACTGTTGGTTTTATCTCTAAAATATCTTCTGCTTTAGCAGAAGCAAATATAAGCATCTTTGTTATTTCTTCGTATTCCACAGACCATGTTCTTATTAAAAAAGAAAATTTAGATAAAGCATTGATTGTCTTGAAAAATCTGGAGGTTGATTTAAAATAATGGAAGAAGAAAATAAAAAAACTGAAGAGAGCAAATCTAGCCCCGCCCTCCCTCCCGTAATGGAGGAGAATGACAAAAACATAGTAAATACTGAAATCACTGGAGAAATGAAGAAATCGTATCTTGATTATGCTATGTCTGTCATAGTTTCGCGAGCGATTCCTGCAATTGAAGACGGGTTGAAACCTGTTCAAAGAAGAATTCTTTATTCTATGGTGGGTCTTGGTTTGCAGCCGAACAAACAGACAAGAAAGTCTGCGAGAATTATTGGGGATACAATGGGAAAGTATCATCCTCACGGTGATATGGCTATTTATGATGCAATGGTAAGAATGGCACAGGATTTCACTTTGAGGTATCCGCTTATTATTGGTCAAGGAAACTTTGGTTCTGTCGACGGCGATCCTGCTGCTGCGTCGAGATACACCGAAGCGAAACTTGCACCTATCGCTATGGACCTGATTGAAGATATTGACAAAGAGACTGTTAAATTCTCGCCTAATTTTGATGGTTCTATGAAAGAGCCAGATCTTCTTCCAGGGAAACTTCCCACCCTTATGCTTAATGGTGCTTCTGGAATCGCCGTAGGTATGGCAACGAATATTCCTCCCCACAACATTACTGAAGTTTGTGATGCGATTATTGCCTATACAAAAAATTCTAATATGAGTATTGAAGAACTTGCACAGATTGTTACTGCTCCAGACTTCCCGACTGGTGGTTACGTTTCGGGGGACATGCTTGAACTTTACAAAACTGGAAGAGGGAAACTTATTTTGAGGGGAAAGACAAGTACAGAGTCTTTGAAATCTAAAGATGCAATTGTGATTACTGAAATTCCTTACATGTTGAACAAATCCACATTGGTTACACAGATTGCAGATATGGCTCAGAACAAAAAGTTAAGAGATATTTCTGACATAAGAGATGAGTCTTCGAAAGGAAAGACAAGAATAGTTATTGAGTTAAGGAAGGGCGCGAATTCTAAATTTGTTATTAACTCGCTTTACAAATACACGAGGCTTCAGGATTCTTTCAACGTGAATTTCTTGGCTTTGGTTGGCGGGAAACCGAAAATTTTGACATTGAAGAATGTTGTTCATGAGTATGTTGAATATAGGAAAAAGATAATTACAAACAGAACGAAATTTGATTTGAAGAAAGCCGAGGATAGGATTGAGATTGTTGAAGGTTTGATGAAAGCTTTGAAGGACATTGACGCTGTTATAAAATTCATTAAAGTTTCTAAGAATTCAACGGATGCTTTCGAGGGTCTTATTAAGAAATTTGGTTTCACAAGAAGACAGGCGCAGGCAGTTTTGGAAACGAGATTGCAACAGCTGACTTCGCTTGAGCAGGACAAACTTAAGAAAGAGCACAAGGAATTGGAAGCGAAAATTTCTGATCTTAAGAAGATACTTGACGACGTGAAAGAAGTTTTGAAAGTTATTGTTAAAGAAGTTAATGAGTTGAAGAAGAATTACGGAGACAATCGAAGGACTTCTGTGATGCAGAGAATGGGTGAGATTTCTGAGAAAGATTTGGTTCAGAAAAAAGAAGTTGTTGTTACGATAACAGAGAAGGGCTATTGCAAGAGAATGGATGTTAAGTCTTATAGAGAACAGCGACGCGGAGGCAAAGGAGTTATTGGAAGCGGTCTTGCGACAGGAGATTTTGTAAGGCAACTTATCACGTGTTCAACTTATGATTATTTGATGTTCTTCACGACAAAGGGAAAAGTTCTTTGGCTTAAAGCATATGATATTCCTGAAGCAGAAAGATACAGCAAGGGGAAATCTCTCGCGAATCTTCTTAGTTTGAAAGACGAGAATGTTTCGAGCGTTATATCTGTAAGTAAGTTTGAAGATTTCCTTTTCATGGCAACGAAAAGGGGAATTGTGAAGAGAATTTCTTTAGAAAATTTCTCAAGGCCACGAGCTTCCGGTTTGCGCGCGATTAATCTTCCTGCTGACAATTCGGATGAGTTAATTGAAGTTCAGGTTATGAAAAAGGGCGACGAAGTTCTTCTTGCTACGAGAAAAGGTCAGGCAATAAGATTCAATAGTAATGATGTTAGAGACATGGGTCGTGCTAGTTACGGAGTTAATGGAATAAGACTTGGAAAAGATGATGAAGTTGTCAGTCTTGAATTATTGGGAACTAAAGAAGTTTTGACTATCACGAAGAATGGATATGGGAAGCAGACAAAGGTTCAAGATTATAGAAAGACTGCGAGAGCAGGTAAGGGCGTTATGAACTTGAAAGTTTCGGAGAAGACCGGAAATGTTGTGACGACAGTTTCTGTTGTGCCGACGGATTCAATAATAATTACTACCGCGAAAGGAATGGTCATAAGAACTTCTCTTAAGAATATTAGAGTGATGGGTCGCGCGACGCAAGGAGTTCGCGTGGTTAAGCTGTCGCCTGGCGATAGCGTTACTGATTTGATAAAGGTTCATGAGAATGGTGGGGAATTGGTTGAGTGAGGTTAAAGGGATTTATTTAAGTTGATTGTATAAACATTTAAATAAAAGGGTCTCTTGCTGAATATTAGTGAATGGGGGTAAATAATATGGCACCATTAACAGAAGGAGAAAGAATACATTTGGAAGAAACAGTAGAATGTTTGCAATCCGCACTTAGATCAAATCAATCAGGTTATGCAAGGATTCATGCAGATGCGATTAGAGCTAAGATGGATGAAGTATATCGGAGAGATAATCCTGAACCTAAAAGAGAAGCGGAAAAACAAAAAGGAGACGGAAGGGTAGTAGCGATTCTGATGAGGGATATTCAGTTAGTTGGTCTTATAATCATAATTCTTGGGATGACTCTCATTAAAATTAAAAAAGGTGATTAATTTTTTTCTATATTTTTATCCAATTCGGAAGGCAAATGAAAACTGAAAGTGTCCATCTTTCTATAAAAAAGATAATTTCATTCAAGCTGTTCCAAGCTAAAACCTCTTTCATGGTTTTGTCTAATATATCTAACTAAAGTATCTCTTAAAACTTCTAAGTTTCGATTTTGTCCAATTAAAGGTCTTAATCTTCCTGTATAAAGTTCTAAATTAGCTTGGAGATCAGTATTAGTTTTATTTAAGCCAGTAATTTGAGATTCTAATTCAGCTAATTGAGTTCTTTGAGTTTCTATGGTTTCTTGATAGTTTTCATTTCCATTAGAATCTAATTCCGCACGCATGGTTTCAATTTGAGCTAAAAGTTCTTGTTCTTGAGAAGCATATAAATCTCTTTGAGCGTTAACACTTGTTTGAATGGTTTCAAAACCTTCTAAACTAGTATCTAAAGTTTGTTTGCAGACATCATAATCCCTAGCTACATCACGAGCATATTCTAACAAGGCATCAGAGTTCATTTCATCTAATTGTTCAGAAGGTAATAATTTTAATTCTCCAGAAATTAATTGGCTTAATTTAGATAATTGAGAATACATTTTTTCTCTTAAAGTGGCCATTTCAGTTTCATATCTATCTACCTGAGATCTTAAAGAAGAAATTAAATGAGTTTTAGCAGCTAATTCTTTTTGCAAAGTTTCGTCTACATTAGCTCCGGACTCGTAAGCTGCAAGTCTATTTTCTAAGGCTGCTTTTTCATTTTCTAAATCTCTATTTTTCTCTCTTAAAGTTAAAACTTCTTCAGCTAATTTAGGGTTAGATTGGAAAGAACCAGTTTCAGAAGTTTCTTGAGGTGTTAAAACTAAACGTTTTTTTAATTCTGTGTTTTCTGTTTTGTAAGTATCAATTCGATTTTTGGCAGTTCTTAAACCTTGTTTCAATGTAGCAATTAATTTTTCATAAGTTCTTTCTTGAGATTTAACTTTAACTAAAACTTTTTTATATATAGGACTGGATTGAATTTCTTCAGAAGTGGGGGTAACTAATCCGGTTTCAGGATCTAATCTTTCAGCTAAATCTGAGGGAAGGGTTTCTAGAGTTTGAAGTCTTTCTTCTAATCCAGTTCGAAGATTTTCGATAAGAGTTTTAAATTCTGTATGGGTATTAGGATTATAAGGCCAAGGTAAAGGGTCTAAGTTTAAAGAAACCCGGGCGGTTTCATGAACTGTTTGGATTAATTTTCTTAATCTACGGCTATTTTTTAAGCGAGCTAAAGCTTTGTCTAGTTGAGATAAAGTTCTGTCTAGTTGAGATTTTCTTACAAGCCTCGAGCTATTTAAAATCTTTCTAATTGACATTTAAACTCCAATAGAACCTGGTTAAAATGGGTTTTTAAGTGTTTTTAATGAGGCTAGGAGTTTTATTAGACATCGTAATCGTTGGCTAGCTAAAGTTTCTCTGTGAGAATATACTTAACATAAAAACTCCAATGAGATTATGCTCTTACTGTTTAGATTATCTTTTAATTAATATGCGAGCGCAGCGAGCCAATGTTATTTTAGAATTATTTATTTTCTTGCGTGCGAATATCTTCGTTTTCCTCTTTTTCATCTTCGTCGTCGTCTGTTTCCAAAATAAGAATGTTATTTATATCCTCGGCTGTAAGTGAAAAGAGTCTTTCTATTATTGCATTAACTATAACTTGTCTATTATCGCTGTCAATAATAAATTTCCACTCAAATTCAACTTCAGTTAAACCATCTTCAGACTCTAACTCTACTTCAACTTTCAATTCTTCATCATTTCCAAGAGGCTCATCACTTTCCCCAATTTCAAGCAGACTATCTATCTCTTCCGAGCTTAATATTAATTTACTTAAAATTTCAGAAATCACATCATCTGTGTTTGTGGTTTCGGTTTCAAACTCTAATTCAACTTCAATTTCAGAACTCCCATTTAGAGTTTCTACATTTATTTCCAATTCCTCGTCAATCTCAATGTTCCCGAATTCTTTTTCTAGTTCTTCATCATCAGATACTATTTCGCTTTCTAAGGTTTCATTACCGATTATTTCATTTTTGTCAGCAATTTTTTCACCAGTTATTATGAATGTCCACCAAGGGGTATTAACATCTATGATTTCTCCAGTTTCAGGATCTATTTGTGTTTGCACCTTCATTGAAATCTTGATTATTCCTAAAAATCGCCCCTGATGTTCTGAGTTAACCTTGTAAACCACTCTTGGGATGTTTTTGTGCTCTATTTCATCAATTGAAAACTCAGTTATGTTATTTGCCTTTAATCTTTCCATTATTAGAACTCTAAGTTTTTCAGGAGTAACTCTTATTCTGTGTCTTTCTCCTTCTGAATCTACAATAGAAAGGTTTGCTCCATTACCCTCAACTTTTAATCTTGTTCTTATTTCTGTTTGACCATCTTTTATTCTTATTTTTCTTTCAGACCTAATTTCTCTTCCATCCTCACCATCCCTTACTCTTATTCTAGTCTCGGTTCTGACTCTTGTCGAATCATCATCTTCACTATCATCATCAGAGTCTTCAGAATTATCTATAGCGGCCGTGTTACTTTCGTCAGAATTTCCCACGCCGGCATTTATAGAGTCTGCGAGGACTAATGGAGAATTAATTAGCATACCCAACACAAAAACTAACATCAGAGAAACTATCAGCACCCTTTTCATAATGTAAATATGAAATTCTGTTTTATAAATATTTTGGATTGTGTTTTGAGTATTTCTGTCTGCGAGGTTCTAATCTATACTGGACTATCATAAACGATTTAAATGTTCTTCATCCAGTTATTCCATGAAGAAAGCTTTGATTACAGGAATAACAGGACAAGATGGCAGTTATTTGGCTGAACAATTGCTTGATAGAGATTATGAGGTTCATGGACTCGTTAGAAGAGTAACTTTGGAAGATCCTACGCACAGATTGAGAAGAATTAGGCATATTCAAAAAGATCTTCGCCTACATCTAGGAACAATAGAAAGCTATGCGCGATTATTAGATATTTTTGAGGATGTTAAACCGGATGAATGTTACCATCTTGCCGCTCAAAGCTTTCTTCATGAATCCTTTGAAGATTCGCACACAACGTTTGACACTAATATCACTGGTGTCCTAAATACCTTAACTGCTTTGAAGAGGAAGTCTCCCGACACAAGATTTTTTTTTGCGGGAAGCTCTGAGATGTTTGGGAAAGTTGAAGAGACTCCTCAGACTGAGGAGACAAAGTTTCATCCGAGAAGTCCTTACGGCATAACTAAAGTGACTGGGTTTGAGATTACAAGAAATTTTAGAGAAGCTTACAATATTTTTGCTTGTTCAGGGATATTTTTCAACCATGAATCTCCACGAAGAGGATACGAATTTGTAACTAGGAAGATAACTTCCAATCTTGCGAAGATAAGTTGCACAGGAGAAGGCGTTTTGAAACTGGGGAATCTTGAAGCTCAAAGAGATTGGGGATTTGCAGGAGATTATGTTGATGCCATGTGGAAAATGCTGCAAAGATCTGAACCAGAAGATTATGTCGTGGCTACAGGAGAGTCTCATACCGTCAGAGAATTTGTTGAAAGTGCCGCGCGACATGCGGGGATGGATCTTTATTGGGACGGAGAAGGAATTAATGAATGCGGCATAGACAGAACCACTGAAAGAAAAGTTGTGGAAATTGATCCAAAATTATTTAGGCCGAGCGAAGTAAATTTGCTTCTTGGAAATGCAAGCAAGGCTCGAAGAGAGTTGGGATGGAAACCTCGCGTTTATTTTGACGGATTAGTTTCGATGATGGTTGAATCTGATTTGAGAAAATAATCTCAAGAATCTTCAGGCTTAAATTATTCTCGACAGAATTATATTCAATCAATAACGTCGCCCCAGCCGATTAGTCGCCAGTGACCTTCAATGTTTCTTGCTATTCCAACTTTGTCATCTTTTAGTATTACTACAGGGATATTTAGGATTACTTCAACCTCCGCTTCCCCACCACCGCCCGTCGAGGCGGATATTTTCTGAATCGTGCCGACGGTGATTGTTGTGTTTATGCTTAACATGAGAAGTTCTTTTGTTTTAAGTGGTTCTACTATTTTTTCTTTGTTTAACCCAGAGACTTCTTTGAATAGCGTCGCTTTCATTTTTAGACTGTGGCTTATTTCTGGCAAAGAACCAATATCTGAGACTATGCATCCTCTTAGAGAATCTGCTTTTGTTATGGAAGGGTCAAGAGCGGTTTCAATTGAGATGCTCGCGCCGGGC
>JAHJUA010000029.1 GCA_018829425.1 Nanobdellota archaeon
ATAGATGCTCCTAAAGAATATTTAGGCAGAAAAGTTTATGTTCTTATTAGAAAATAACTGAATTTATACGCAAGGCTCTGATTATCATAAACTATTTAAGCAGGTGGTGTGAAAAGTTAACATGGATGATTGCAATGACTATAATTTCTCAAAAACACCCATTGAAAAAGTGAGGGATGATATAAAATTGCTTCAAGAAGAGCTTTTTATTATGAAAAGTGAGCTTGAAACCATTAGGAAGGAGCTAAGCCTTATAATTAATACGAACTTTATGAATAAAAGTTCCATAGGAAATGAAGGGGTTCCAGCAGACCAACAGACCAACACATCAACATTCAACACCCCCCCATTTCCTGTCGAGAATGTTTACTCTAAAAACCCAGACACACCCCCATACAATCCAACAGATAATCCAACACATCCACAACACATGGCTCCAAAAATCAGACAGATAACTCCTGAAATGGTGGAGGAGATTCTAGCTAGAGAATATATGGGGGAATCAAGGAAGAACCCAGAAATATTCAAGAATGGGGTTGCAGAAGTCAGAAATGAAGTAAGAAACCAACAGCCAGACCCTAAAATCGATACCCTATCTGATCTTACAAGCATCATGAATGGTCTGAAAGCAGATCTAAAGGCCAAATTCCGATCATTAACAGGTCAGGAATTCTATATATTCTCCGTGCTTTACACCGTCGAGAAAAGCCAGGAAACTGTGACATATAGTGATCTCGCCAAGCGAACAGGCCTTACAAGCTCAAGCATAAGGGATTACATTCAAAGAATAATAAGAAAAGGCATCCCGATAAACAAAGAAAAGATGAATAATAAGGTTACCTTACTTAATATACCGATAGAACTCAGAAGCCTAGCCACTCTTGATAATCTTATGAGACTAAGGAATAATATTCCTGATGAAAGTCTTGATAGATTTTCATCCAGAAAGTGAGAGTTTCCTAAACTTTTTTAACAGTCAATTATTCAATTTTTTAATTAATTAAGCCTTATCTTTTCAAATTTTTCATATTTGAAACAACCCAATTAATCCAAACTCTTTAATTTTTCACCCACTTTCTTTTTTATCACTCACTTTAGGACATTCTGAAATGTCCAAAAACTTCCCCAAATTGTCCAAACCATTAACTTATTTGGTAATTATAAGAAAAGCGCTACATCGCTTAACTCCTAAAACCGTCCAAATCACTCACTTTAGGACATTATGTGGACACTTTTTTCCATCTTACACCTGCTCACACACATTCACCCATATTTGCCTCTGAAAATCCCAAAAACCATCAAAACTCCTAGTTTTTCACTCCTTTTTTACCCACATATGGCCAAAATCCCTATTTTCACTCACTTTTTCCCCTAATCCTCTCAATTCTCTCTGTTTTCCCGTCTTTACTAACCCTCACTTTTACCTTTTTCATGGGTCAAAAGTTCGGTTTAACAGGTTTCAGCTATGTATGAAGTTCGTTTTAATGCTTAATTTATCTCTCACTTCTTACTTTTTCCACCTATTGGATAAGGGGCCTTTCTTAGTCTTTTTTTCAGCCTTCATATTTGACAAAAGCATATCTTTTACCTCATCGGCCACAAAATACCTCTTTTTTCCGTTTTTCTCTATGGCCTCTTCGATCATACCTTCACTCTTCTGTTTTATTGCATTTATCTGTCCTCGAATAGTGCTTTTTTCTTTATTTAGGATGGCTGCCACATCTTCACAACTTAATTTCATGTCAGTATTTAACAAAACCCATATAATTGCCCTCTCCATGGTGCTTAAACTACTTAAGAAACTCATTTGAACACCTGTTTGAACACCTGTTTGAACACCTAAAACACCTGTCTGTTTATAGTCAGCTGTTTGTCTCTGTTTAAACAGCTGTTTGTTTACACGCATAGAAAAGAAAGAAATAACCTGTTTCATTTCATCCATTTCAGATTCCATCGTCGAGATTCTCTCCTTCATATCTTCAACAGTATCTTCATGGTGTTTGTCACGGGTGTTTAAATGTCCGATCCAATCAGCCGCTTTTTTTATGTCCTGTTTAACTGCAGAAAATGACTGTTTGATCTCATCTTTTAACTCAGAATGATCATCATCTTTACCAAAAATCCACCAACTCATGAGAACATAAGTCATCAAGAACTATATAAAGCTTTTCTTGTGCTGAAAAACTAAAAGTTTTAGCATACTGGAAATTCAAGATTTCCCCGTGTTTAAATGAATTAAACATCTGCCCCGCACCTGTTTCCCCAGCTGTCCAAACACCTGTAAACACCACCAAACATCAATTTGTCGTCGACAAAATGTAAATAACAAAAAATGATTAATCACCTCCTTTAAATTATCGAAATGTAACCAAAACTATAAATAGCTAAAGAATTTAGTTCTAAAAAGATGGCAAGTCGGACCCAAATTTCAAACAAACTTAAGCTCCCATTACATGTCCTCGACACATTCAAGGGGAGAATTGCAACCGCAATTTCTGCAGCATTTGCATTTGTTATTGCATTAAGTTGGAATGACACTATCAAGGCAGGAGTAACTAAACTTATTCAAAACAGTGGACTAAATGGGACATCCTACATCTATTCAATAGTCGCTTCTCTTGTTATTACTGTCATTTGTGTTTTTGGGATTTATCTTGCCTCCAAATTGGCTTCAAATAATTCAGAAGAAAAATTGCAAAAAAAGTAGTGATTTTTGGGTCAACTAAAAAGAAAAAATAAGGCGAGCAAAACTTTTGATTATTGCTAATAAGTTTCTGCATGATAAAATTCTAAAAAATCTGAAAAAATCAGGATTTTCAACCCCCAATTGGCCACTAAACTCTCCCCAAAACCCAGAAAACCACGGGTTTCTAGGAAAAAGTATAAATAACACCTCTTCTTAATAAAACTGAGATGAACATAAAAAAGATCGTGAAAGACTGGCTTGGCTTTTGGAATAGCCTGAATTATGGTCCTAAGGGGGCATTTGCAGGGTTTGTCATAGCCCTTGGATATTTCTTGGTTCCTTGGATCCTCAAATTGCTTTTGGTCATTTTGATTATCGCAGCCGTAACGTTGATCGGAGCAGGAATTGGGGAAATCGTAGGCTGGCTCATCAAACTCCTAAAAAAGAGAAAGTAACCAGAAGATCAGGAAAACTGGGGAAAACCAAAGAAAAGCAAGAAAATAATGCGATTAAATCTTTTGATTAAAAATCAAAAGATGCTGCATATGTAAAAAAGCCTTATTTCTAGGCCAAAAATGCCTAAAAATACCAAATGCTTCGCACAAGGAATACTATCAGAACGTTTTGAAACTGCGTTTTTCTGTCTTTTTAGCTAGTTTTCTCAGTCGTCCGCGAGATTACCTTGGACAGAAGAAAAGAACAAGCATTTAATCATCTCGATAAAGGGAATGTAAAAGAACAAAATAACAACCAGTCATTTACAAAACATATATAAATCACAGTTCGTACAATCTTATGTATGGAAAAAGAGGAATTTCTTAAGAAACTTGAAACAGAACTAAAAATAAGCAAAAATTCTCCCCACACCATTAGGAATTATCTTTCTGCCAATTCTCAACTTGTTAATTTTTCCCATAAGGCTCCAGATCAAATAAATGAAGATGATGTTAAATCATTTATGGCAGAGAATTTAACCGAAAAATCCTCAATGTCGGCTATTTTGTTTTTATCATCGATAAAATATGCCTATTCAAACTTACTAAAAAACGATATAACTAGAAACATAAGGCGCCCTAAAAGGGAGAGAAAAATTCCAAGTGTTCTGACAAAAGAAGAAGTCAAAATTCTTTTAGATTCAATTGCTAACAAAAAAAGTCAGTTAATGATTTCTTTAATTTATGCAGGGGGTTTCAGAGTTTCTGAATTAACAAACTTAAAAATTCAGGATTTGCAATTTGAAGAAAAAGTGGGCTATATCCGAAATGCCAAGGGTAAAAAGGACAGAATTTTCAATATTCCTGACTTTTTATTTAAAGACCTTAAAGAACAGGCAAATTTACAAAGATCACAACAAAAAGAATTTTTGTTTTCAGGTCCGAAAGGTTGCCTTTCTACAAGAAATCTTCAAAAAATAGTCGAAAAAGCAAGAATAAAAGCTGGAATCCAGAAAGAAGTTCATCCCCATACATTAAGGCATTCATTCGCAACCCACCTATTAGAAAAAGGCATAGACATAAGGCTTATACAAATTTTGTTAGGTCATGCATCAATTTCTACGACGGAGTTATATACCCATATTAGTAAAGAACAAATAAAGAATATTAAAAGCCCAATTGAAGAATTGTAACAAAAGTATATAAATAATGCCCAAAAAGAGCATCTAGAACTATTTGAACAAATAAGCTAAAATTAAACGAACTTAAGAAATTCTTATCTAAGCGAATAATTTGTCAAAGCTAAACCAATCCTATCTTTATTCTCTTTCTCTTGCAATATCCTTCTTCTCTGGATTGCCCAAGAGATTATGGTGGTCTCTAAAAAGAATGCAGCGAGGGCAAGATATCCAAGCTTTTGTTTCATAGGTCTTAAGAATCTGCTAACAACAGGTGTCATTATCATAAATAACACATGTTTTTTAGGTTTTTAAAGCTTACCCCCCGGGTTCGTTTTAATCATAAATAACAAGATTTATAAATAAGGTTCGCTTAATTAACAACATGATTGAAGATAATTCTAAGGTGCTTGGAAACAAAGTTTCCGGCACTGCCAAGAATCTTTCAGATTCTTCAGCAGAGATTAAAGACTTGAAAGATAATGAAGAGAATTCTAAAGAAATCAAAGAACTCAAAGCAGAAGAGTCAAAAAAACAAGAAGAAACCAAGAAAGCAAAAGCAAAAAAAGAGAAAGTTCATTTTGAAGAACTCAAAAAACTGGAAACAGAACTGAGGCTCAGAAGAAAATCTGAAAAAACCATAAAGAATTACTTGTTTTTCAACCAAAAATTCTTAGAATTTGTAAAGAAACCCGTGGAAAACATAGGGGTGGATGACCTCAAGGCATATCTTGCCTCGCTCGACAAATTATCCACCGCAACACTTTCACTTGCCATCGCCTCATTAAGGTTCTTCTACGAGAAAATCTTGAAGCAGAATCTTTTCAAGGAAATAGAAATCCCAAAGAAGGAGAATAAACTTCCAAATATTCTTTCAAAAGATGAAATCAAAAAATTGATTGATGCGGCTGAAACAAACAAATCCAAAATGATCATCGCTTTCCTGTATTCCTCTGGCCTAAGAGTTTCAGAGATAGTAAATCTTAAGACTGAAGATATAAACATTGCAGAAAAAGTTGGAAAAGTTAAACAGGGGAAAACCGACAGAAATTTCATTCTCTCAGACAAGATTATAGAACAACTCAAACTCTATCAAGCAAAATACCCCAATTTTAAGTATCTTCTTTCAAAGAATGAACCATTGACGACAAGAAACATCCAGAAAATAGTAAAACATGCGGCCCAGAAAATGGGTTTAAACATGAAGATAACCCCCCACACATTAAGACACAGTTTCGAAACCCACCTCATTGAATCGGGAGTAGAAGTGAAGCATGTCCAAGATATTTTGGGCCGTTCAAATTCTTCAACAACCCCGCGCACGCGCATATCATTGGATGAATTAAAAAAAATCAAAAGCCCACTGGACACTTTTTAAGTTTATACCATATTCAAATAATTATTTAATAAGAATCAAAAATTACTTCTTCCCTTTCTTTTCCTTGCTCTTTCTATAAATTTTTATTCCAAACCCTGCAACAGAACAAACAACTCCAACAATGAATATCAAAAGGAAGATATTGGCAATGGGAGTCAAAAGAGTAATTATAAATGGAACAGCCATAGCTGCTTCTGCAGGAATCATTGATCCAATATTCTTTCCAAGAACTTTTATCATAAAGTAGGGCAACCCAGCAGTTATCAAAGATCCTCCGATGGAAGTGAGCTTCCCATGAAGACTCTTAGCTAGAAAAATAACCAATAATCCAAACAAACCTGCTAAAACTCCAATAATCCATAAAGAATCTTTAAGGAATTTATTAAAATCTGCAGTCACAACATCAAATGGATTTTCAAGATTCGTCAGCATATTAATGCAAGAATATCCAGAACATACTTTTTTGTTGTAAAAGTTATAAAATATTACATTAGTGACTTGATTTTTGAAGATATTCTTTATTTCAGATTCTCCATTTGTTTTCAAAGCATTACAATTAACTCTTATCGTGAAATTTTCTTCATCTGTCTCTAAACTGGAATTAATATTCTCTGTTCCTTTGAGATCACATTCATTTAGAAGCCTTTGATATTGATCACCCACAGGCATGCCTGCTGTCTGCGCACCAATAATCTCACCAATAACTGGCTTCAAGAAATCTTCCGATGTCAGATTTGCAGCCGCAATTCCCACAACAAAACCCACTAAGAACATAACAAACAAAGTCTTTGACAACCAAAGACTAGATCCCCTCATCACACTCTTAAAATCCATATCCCATACAAGAATCAGTTATTTTTAAATGTTAAGAAAAATTAAAGATTTCTAAACAAAAGTTGCAAGCAAAAATAGAGAAAATAAAACGAAGATGACTTGCAACGTTCCCGACTTGCGCCAGTACAGGTTGCAACGTGGTCAGCTTAACTTCTGTGTTCAGATGGGAACAGGTGTTTCCTAGCCACTATGGCCTTCTTCAAAAATCAAACATGATACGAGTTTTTAAAGGTTTAGGAGAGGCCTACCTTGCGTACTAATTATTTAGCTTTGCTGAAATAAGATAATCTTGCTCTGTTGTGCAAGATGATTCTTGCAGTAACCTGAACAAATTTGCTGTGGGCTCTTATCTTGCTTAACAAACCAAATACTCTTTTGAATGCTGAATGAAAGCTTTCGCAATGAACTCTTTGATAATATTCTGTGAGCCATGAAATAACGTCAGTAAAAAACTCAAGATACATTTCTTTCCAGGCTTTTCCTCCGTTAATATTATTAATTTTTTTAGGATAAACATAAGGAACAATTTCTCTTTCCAATATTTTCTCAACCAATTCGTGATCATTAAATCCTGAATCCAGTCGCAAGCTATTTCCTTCAACTTCCTCAATCAGCGAATGCATTGCTCTGCATTCATCTTCTCCAGAGAAATCAAATGCTTGAACAATTTCTCTTGAATCAACAATTGAAGTCAGAAATTCTTTCGTTGATTTTTTGCTTAACCCATAGTTTTGTTTTCTTGAAGTTTCCAAGCCAGAGCCATCCCCCATTAATTTTCCATCGGAAGTTTTTTCTTTATCAAAAACTTGCTTTAAAATAAATGCAACTTCTGGTTTGTTATATGCTTTGCCTACAACTCTATCGTCGAGCTTTTCATAAATCCCTACAAACGGACCAAGAAGCTCAAGCCAACCTTGAGCTTTTCTTTCTGTAAACCCCAATGCTTCACATATTAAGATTGCTTTTGCGAGAGACTTGTAATTTGTTGGCCTTCCAGCTTTTCTGGAAGGCAAAATGCAGTGGTCAACTGCATTTTTTATGAATAATAAAACATCTTTTGCTTCTTCAATTTGAGATAAAGTATATGCGTTCCAGTTAATTTCTTTTGGCTCTTTATGTTCATAAAATTTTATTCTCTTATTCTTCTTTGCTTCGTTAGCATATTTCACTAATGCCCTGAATTCCTGATTTGGATATCCTTGTTTCATTATAATTGTAGTGCCTACTTATAGATATTTTTATGTGCGGGGCGTTATAGATGATTGAAGTATAGAAAAGATTAAATAGGGTAGTGCCCATTAATTTTATGATGTTTATTCGAACTAAGAAGAAGGATGGAAGGATTTATTATTACATTGTAAAAGCAATAAGGAAAAAGAATAAGGTTCAGCAGAAAGTTTTAATGTATCTCGGCACAGCTGAGATATTATTTAAGAAACTGAAACTTCTTAAGAAATCAAGGAATTAGTACGCAAGGTA
>JAHJUA010000030.1 GCA_018829425.1 Nanobdellota archaeon
GAAAGATTAAATGAAGTTTCCTCCGTATGGCCAGTCAAAATCGGTTTAAGCGCGACGATAGAACCAATGGATGAAGTCGCAAAGTATCTTGTTGGTTCTGCTCCAGATAGAAAAGTCCAAATTGCGAAAGTCAGATTGAACAAAAAAATTGATGTTCAAGTTTTGAGTCCTGCAAAAAATATAATTGAAGACGAAGGTTTGCATCTTAAGATGTACAATCTTATGTCAGAACTTATTCAAGAACACAAGACAACTTTGATTTTCACAAACACACGTTCAGCGACGGAAAGAGTTGTAAATTACCTCAAGGAAAAATTCCCTACTGAATACGGGGACGACAACATCGCCGCGCACCACTCCTCCCTAAGCAAGGACCATAGATATGACATTGAAGAACGATTGAGAGAAGGAACACTTCGGGTTGTTGTTTGTTCTACAAGTCTCGAGTTGGGAATTGACATTGGATTCATTGACCTCGTGATTATGCTCGGCTCGCCAAAATCATCTTCAAGAGCGCTCCAGCGTTTGGGTCGCGCGGGCCACAAACTTCACAGCATCTCAAAAGGCCGGTTCATAATTCTCGACAGGGATGATTTAGTTGAATGCTGCGTAATTCAAAAAGAAATGAATGAAAAAAAAATTAACAAAATTAGATTCCCTCAAAATTGCTTAGACGTTCTCTCGCAGCAGATTTATGGTATGGCAATCTACAAAGTCTGGGAAGAGAAAGAACTCTTTGACACGATTAAAAAAAGCTACTGCTACCATAAGCTTTCAAGAAAAGATTTCCTCGATATAATTAGTTACCTCGCTGGAGAATATTCTCTTGAGAAAAATAATGTCTATGGAAAAATATGGTATGATCCAATCACAAAACAAATTGGAAAGCGGGGAAAGCTTGCCCGAGTTATGTATCTCACAAACATTGGAACAATCCCCGAGGAATCTTTTGTGACAGTTAAGATAGCGCCGTCCGGAGAAAGCGTCGGCGTCATTGATGAATCTTTCCTCGGACGTATGAGGAAAGGAGATGTATTTGTCCTCGGAGGAAAGAAATATCAATACAGATACACCAAAGGAATGAATCTTTATGTTTCCGCGAACGTTACAAGAAACCCCAACATTCCATCATGGTTCTCGGAAATGCTTCCGCTAAGTTATGACTCTGCCATGGAAATAAACCATTTCAGAAAGCTGATGAGAGAAAAATTAGAATCTAATATTTCAAAAAACAAAACACTTGAATTTATCTCAAAGTACTTATATGTTCCAAAAGACACTGCCGAAGCGATTTACAATTATTTCCTTGAGCAACATTCTTTCCTCGAGATTCCCCATGAAGACTTAATTGTCATTGAAAAATTCCGCGACGAAGGAAAGAACTATTTGCTGTTTCACACACTTTACGGACGAAGAGTGAATGACGCACTTTCGCGCGCGTTCGGCTACGCGATTGGAAGCATGGGTGGCAGAGATATTGAAATTGGAATAACTGACAACGGATTTTATCTTGCTGGAGAAAGGCTGACAATCAAAAGAGCTCTAGAGGAATTGAATGAGGAAAATCTTGAAAAGATTTTGAAAGAAGCGATTGACAAAACTGACGTCTTAGCTCGAAGATTCAGACATTGCGCGACGCGCTCACTTATGATTCTCCGAACTTACAAAGGTCGTTCAAAAACCGTCGGCAAACAACAGATGAAATCTCATTTTCTTTTAGCAGCAGTTAAAAAAATAAGCAACGAGTTCCCGATTTTGCGAGAAGCTCGGAGAGAAGTCTTTGAAGATTTGATGGACATTGAAGGCGCGAAGCTTATCCTTAGAGGCATAAAAAATAAAAAGATAAGTATCACTCTAATTGAAACACGGGTCCCTTCCCCCTTCGCGCTTCATCTCGTCATGCAAGGCCACACTGACCTTTTGAGAATGGAAGACAAACAAGCTTTCCTTCGAAGAATGCATGAGCTTCACGTGAAGAAGATTTTAGAAGAAGGGAGTTTGAAATAGAACAAAATGACAACCTACGAATTCATAGACAAAGCGCTTTTCTTTCCTGAAAAAGGGATTCTCGTAATCGGAGATTTGCACATCGGCTATGACTACATGCTCAAACAGTCGGGCATCCTCGTTCCAGAGAGACAAATAGACGAAATCCTTTCAAACCTTGACAGAATAATAAAAGAAGTGAAAAATCGTGGTTCCCAGATAAACAAGATAATTTTCCTCGGCGACTTCAAACATTCTTTCGGATTTGAATTTGAAGAACGCAACGAGTTAAAGAAAGTTTTGAATTTCTTAGGCAAAGAAGTTCCAGGGAAAGATATAATTTTTGTAAAAGGAAATCACGACACGATGGATTACACCCCAAAGAAAACGATGAAGCAATTCCATAC
>JAHJUA010000031.1 GCA_018829425.1 Nanobdellota archaeon
GGCGATGTAGTTTTCCCAATAATAACTGCAGGCGTTGTTCTAAAAACTGTCTCCGTTTCCCTTCCATTCGGTCTAAAAGATTTCACTGGAGGAATCGGTCCCGCACTATTTGTAATTCTCGGCGCAACTCTCGGCCTAACGTATCTCTTCTTCTTCTCTGAAAAGAAAAAATTCTACCCTGCAATGCCATTCATAACCGCAGGCATAGTTATCGGGATGGTTCTTGGTTACTTGATTCTTTAAGCAGAATAATCTTTGATTTTCCTATGGATTCCTTTAATAAGTTCTTTAGCTAATTCTCTTTCTACAAAATATAGGGAAGTCATATTACCTCCATAAATCATTTTTTTTGACCCCTGTTTTTCTTCAAACTTTTTTAAGTATCTCTCGAGTCTCCCATTTATTCTGTTAAGCCCTCGTTCGTTAATTGTTATCCCTTCTAGTTTGAAAAAGTCTCTATCAAAATCATGTCCAACTGGAAACGTTACCCCCAAATCACCATAAATTGTATTAAAGGGAGCTTGCGTAGGGCTTAGTGAGTATTTGCTTCTGTCACAAACAATTCCAAGCAAGATGCTTGGTAATCTTGGGAATTCTGCCCCATTTCTTCCAATTTTAATTGGAGTAGATAAAGAGTAACCTTTAGCACACACTACGCTTGACCATAACTTTTCATAAAACTCTTCGTCTGGAAACATTTTCTCAGAAGGGTCTACACAAAAATGATGCCCTCTGACATAGACTCCTCTTTCATTTAATACTCTGCATAGGTTCTCATATTTGATGCCATGAATCCCAAAATCTGGTCCCGACTTTAGGTCTCCAACAATCTTTCTCCAATTCCTAACTTTTGGTACTCTCATAAAAACAATTAAATCCACAACCTTTTAAACTTTTCCACTTTGTCTCTACTTTCAAAGAACAACACGTCGAAAGGTTTATAAATTGGGATTTTCTGGGTTTGATATGGAAGAAGGAAGAAAACAATCTCAAACAGAATCGAGAGCGAGTCTCACAGATATCATTTGTGGCACTGCAATCGGCGTTGCAATCGGAGTTGGAGCAATGATGTCAGGAAATGCACTAGATAGAACCCTTTTAGAATACTATGGCGGGGGTGTCGCAATGGGCAGCGTAATTTCGGGCGGCGCGATTTATGTTTATTCAAAGATAGGAGACAAAGAATAAAATGACAGACGAAAATCAAAGAAATAATAAGGAAGGAAATAATCCTGTTAGAGTTAGGATTGAAGATCTTGCTTCTGGGGCAATAGTGGGCGCAGGAATAGGAGCAGGTGCGATGTTTTATAGTTTTAAAATAGGGGCAGGGATAATTCTTGGAAGCTTAACAACTTCTGCGATTACTTATATTCAAGGAAGATATGGGGGAGAAAAAATAAAATGTTAGTAAAACAAGAACTATTGAGCAAGATAAGGGATTACTTTGACCTTAACATTTATGAAACAAAAGTCTGGCTAGCTTTGCTTGGAAAGGGCGTTGCTTCTGCTGGACAAATCGCAGAAATCTCAAGAGTTCCTCGTTCGAGAACTTATGACGTTTTAGAAAGTCTTGAAAAGAAAGGATTCGCAATCGTGAAACTCGGAAAGCCAGTTAAGTATATTGGCGTCAAGCCACACATGGTTCTTGAAAAATTGAAAAACAATGTAAGGCAAGACGCTGAGGAAAAAATGGTAACTCTTTCAAATCTGAGAAATACGGACGAGTTCGCAAAGCTTGAGGAATTCTACAAAGAAGGATTGAATCCGGTTCAAAAAGAAGAGCTCTCTGCAGCCTTGAAAGGAAAATCAAACATCTCAAATTACCTTAGAGAAATAATCCAGAACGCGGAGAAAGAAGTTATAATTTGCACAAACGCTGATGACATGAGTTCAAAAATGAAACTCTTCAGACAGACAATCGCAATTCTCGTGAAGTCGGACATAAAAGTAAAAATCGCGCTTTCCGGCGACGAAAAACTCATAAAGGAAATAAGCACTGTGCTTAAAATAAAAATAAAGAAAATAGACATTGATTCAAAGTTCTTTATAATTGATAGAAAAGAAATTCTTTTTTACATTTCCAGAGACGTTGACGAAAAAGTAGGGAACGAAGGCAAGAAGAACGAGGATTTGGCAGTGTGGATTAATTCAGAATTCTTCGCACAGGCATTCGCCGCACTCTTCGATAAGGCTGTTGGAGGTGCTAATTAAGATGGCTGAAGAATCAATGAGTTATGAAGAAATCCAAACTCTTTATGGTGCTGCGATTACACAAAGTATGGATGGAAATACAAGGCTCTTTAAGGTAAATCTTGCGGGAGTTATTGATGCTTTGAGAAAAGGTTATGCTAATGGCATCGTAGAATCAATAGATGGATTGCCAACTCCGCGAAAGGTTATAATTTCTAGCCCAAGTGAATTAGGATCAATGCAAACTCTTGTTGATAGTTATTTCCCTTTGGATTCAGAATTTGAAGGGAGAATGCGTCCAGGAGTAGCAGAAGTTTCTCTTGAGGAAATGATTGAAAGGGGATGGATTGGATTTACTCCCAAACCTCTGAACCTCGCTGTTGAACTATACAGGTCATTGAATAATAAAATAATGGGAGCACAAGATGCCTAAAAAAACATTAAGTCAAGAATTGGATACGGCAAAAAACAAAGTTATCGGAAGATTTGAACTACATACTTCGGATCCTCTCGCTGATGTTTCTGGGGGGAGAGCTATGGAGGATACTTTGGGAAAAGCAACAATCTTGTCTTCAAACTTAACTGATGCATACAAGGGAGTTTTCACAAAAGCCGGTCCAGAATCCACAAGAGAATATTTGAATGAAAGAGGGTCAAGATGGCGAAATTTATTTGATGAAAAATACAGCGCGGCCAGAGCATCTCTTAGGGAGATGGATTCTGAAAACGACAATTAAACCACACCTATTCTTAAAAATAAAACCAACAACAAAATAAAATGACAGGAGAACCAATGAGTTATCAAAGAATTTGGGATTTTTATAATTCTGTAATGTTGGGTTCCGAATTTGACAAGGGGTTGGCAAAAGTTGTTAATCTCTTAAGGGAAGGAAATGCTAATGGAACTGTAGAATATGTTGGTGACTTACAAACTCCTGAAGAACTAGGTCACGATGTTTCTAAACTTGGGCGCCTCCTATGCATTTTGGGTGAGAATTATTTTCCTTTAGATTATGAATTTAATATAAAAATGACCCCTAAGCCCACAATACCTCTGGAAGAGATGATCAGAAGGGGATGGATTAAATTTACGCCTGAATCAGAATACTCTGAAAAAGACAATTAACTCATCAAAGACAGATTACTAACACTCATCTCTTTCATCCTTTTCCCATTTTCTTTCTTCCACTTTCCTAAAAATTCTTTCAAACTAAAATTAACTTTCTGTTTAGCATAAACTCTTTTCCCTTTAACAAACGCGGCTTTGTGTTTAGCGCGGAATCTTTTTACATTTGCTGCGTCTTCCGCGCTCGGACCGCAAATCAAAATATCTGATTTCTTTTTAACAGAGAAGAAAAACCGCGCGCTTTGTTTTCCAGAATACTCAAAACCGCAATTCTTTATGTCGAAGAATCTTTTTACTTCTTCGCTAAGATGGTTATAAAATTTAAGGAGTTTGCTTCCGGCGACATCGCCTTCTTGCTTCCCCGTCGCTGATTCAAGCAACACAAAATCATATTTCTTCTTCTTTGCTACTTTTTCTGCCTTAGCGAATTCAACCTCTGTGTCAGCGCGCTCAAAGTCGGCCGCGCTCGGGTTCTTCAAAAAACTTTTCAAATCTTTTTGAAATTCTCCAAATGTTTCTTCCGACAAAGCAGCGAGGACATTTCTCGTCTTGTAAGTTGGGTCAATTAAAATTATTGGAGAGCCAAGCTTCGATTCATTCAAATCCATAAGAACTACATTTTTGTTTTTGTAAAATTTCTCTGTATCAATAACTACTTTTTCTTTACCAACTTTTGCGAGCTCGCGCGCCATTTTAAGAAAACTTCCGTAATGATGAATTAAAAGTTCAAGTCCATAGCCCGAAAAACCGCGGATGTAAGATTCCGCGCCATAGCAGCCGTTCGCATAGCAGAACGCCTTCGCGAGTTTTATCTCATCAAGAATTTTCTTTGATTTCACTTTCTTCCTTATATAATTCACATGCAAATACGAAAGATCAGTAATATTATCTGCCTCTTTCGGACTTTTTACTTTCTTTACCGGAATAACTTCAAAGAAAAGCCTGTCGGAAATCTGAATTTTAAAATAATCCCGCGAGCCGTGGACGACCTCAAACTTTCCGCCCATTTTATCAAGAACTTTCTTTGTCAGTGTTGCAAACTCACCATTTTTATATCTTTTATCAAATCTCACAAAGATATCAATATCATAATCATTCTTTTTTATCATCGTCCCTTTAGCCGCACTTCCACCAACAAAAACGTCAGCATCAATTTTAAGCGATTTTAATTTTTCCTTAAAATCAGAAAGAAACTTCTTAAGAACAATATCTATTTGTTTAAGATTTTCAGGAGGAACATTTTTACTTTCAAGGACTTCCTTAAGGACAGAATTAATTTTGTTTACCATACTATTAATAATTTTTAAGAGTTATAAATATTGTCTTTAATTTAGAATTATTAACTTAAACAACTATGATAACTATTAATTAAATTTTGGCTTAATTATTTTAGTGGAGAAACTTCGAGCCAGCCGGCGTTCGAGGCATTTTCGGAACCAATAAATCGCGGAACGAAGTGGAGCGTAATCTGAGAATAATCACTCTTTTTTAAAATCTTTAAGATCTGCCTTCAGCGTCGACGCAAGGTCAATTATATATTTTCCTTCTTCAAGTTTGTAAATCAACGGTTGGCCTTTCTTAAAAAGTTTCACGACATCAAGCTCAAACTTTCCTTCTCCTGCGACTCTTATCGATTCTATGTCAAGAATAACTGGCGCACTATCATCCGTGATGCCGACCATTTCTCTTATATCTTTTTCAATTTGTATTTTTTGCTCTTCCGGAACTTCTACAATCTTTTCCTTTAGATTCTTAATTTGATCATCTCTTATATAGAAAAAGAATCGCCCGCCACATTCCTTGCAGCCTTCAAGAAGTTCCTTACTTCCTACGGGAATTAAATTTGAACATTTGACGCATTGGTGTGCCATACCTCACTAAGTAAACATATGATTATAAATTTTTGTATGCTCTTATTCGATCTGAATATCTAACTTTCCCCCTATAGAGAATCTATCTCCATACCTATCCATTTCCCTGAGTGAATCATAAAACTCTTCGTTAATTGTAAAATCTACCCTTTTAGCATGACCGAAATAATTCTGATCAGGAATTTGCCTAACACTCAGGAAATTTCTTTGAATGGGAGAGTAAACAAGTGTAAAAGGAATCTGCCTTTGAGGGGAACCGTGATTATCTCTGAATCTTATTGAACCTGTTAAGGAATTTCTTTTTAATGAAGAAAATTCTTCCCGACTTATTTCCACGAAAACTTCTAAACCAACAGAACTCGCTCTCATGTGTCTAGAAATTTTTCTAACTTTAAAAGAATTACTATGCTAATTACCCGTTCAACAACAACTCAATCTTTTTTGGGTTTCTCTTAATCTCTTTAACGACGGTAGCAGGACCAATTATAGTAACCGCACCAGTATCGCTTCCCGCGATAGCATTAACAAGATTTTTCCTGAACCTTCCAAAAAATCCTCCGTTTCCGTTCCCCGCGATAACTGCAAGTTCTATTCCTCTAAAGTTTTTTACATGTCCAATCATCGCCATCGTGTCTTCTATAAGCCGCGCTTCTTCATCAGGCTCAAGTTTGCCTTGCAGAATTATGATATTATTCCCGAGAACTAGTCCAAGGATCTTCCTTATCCTTTCCGTACTATCCAATTTTTTTATCTCCGAGTAGGGAAGGAATTGAATGGAGAATCCCTTTATCTTTCCAAGATTTTTCTTTCTTTTGCTCACCATCTTTTCTATTATGAATAATTAAACAAGCTTTTTAACTTTTCCCACTTATCAATTTGCCGCTTAAAGCTTCTTCCCGAGTTTAAAGATTGACTCGTAAAATTCCTCAAGGTTTTTCCCATACCTAGCGCTAATTCCGACGACGTCGTATTCTGGGAATGCAGCTTCAATCTTTTTTATGTTAGCCTTTTTCAAGTCGACTTTATTTGCGACTATAAGAACCGGAATCTTTCTTGCGACAAGGTTTCCAATAATTGTAAGGTTAACTTGGTTGTAAGGATTTTCCGTAGCGTCAATAACGATAACTACGACGTCCATATCATCAAGCCACTTTATGCTTTCCACGACGCCCTGCGTGGCCTCCTTCGCCCTGTTCTTTGCGTCCTTCTTCTTCATCTTAAATTTCAAGAAGTCTTCATAGTCTATTTTTGTCGCAATTCCTGGCGTGTCAATCATCTTGAAGGTCATCTTTTTCCCCTTATAACTTATCTCAACCTTCTCTTTGAACTGAACTGTTCTTGTTTCGTGCGGAACTTTGCTAACACTTCCTATCTCTTCACCAGTAAAATCTTTACATATCCTGTTCGCGAGACTGGTTTTTCCCGCGTTAGGAGGTCCGTAGAAACCTAGCTTTAGCTCTCTTTTCTGATTGAAAATCCTAAAAAATATCCTTCTAAAAAAATTTCCTATAACATTCGCCGCCATAATAATAACTGTGAAAAGGGCTTATTAAATTTTTGTGTGTTCTGATGTATTTTTTCCTCTTGCCCTTATTTCTTCTTATCCTGACCTTCCTTGTTAGGTCCTTTTTCCATATTCTTAATTATGCCCGGCAAAGGAAGCTCGAACATTCCGGTCCTTTTACCCTCATATTTCTTTATCCCGTACTTTATTTGCTCTTGAGTCCATTTCGCTTTATTCAATTTTTCAATAATCTCTTGATGGTTAAGACCCTTCTTTTTTGCGCGATCAATATAGTTCACAAGATTGAACAAATCATTTCGATTAGGGAACAAGTGCTTTTCATATTTCTTCTTGTACCACTGCTGCAAGAATATGTAAACGATTGTCGCCACGAATATCAAAAAGATTAGGCTTATTATGAAAACTGATTTTCTTGAAATTCCCTGGTCGCTTGGAGAAATTGAACTTCCAAGAGCAAGGCTTGTTATCGGAGGCGAAATAAATGCAGGAAGATCCGCCATATAAATATCTTCTGTGGTATAAAACTCGACTTTCTTCGGAACGCCTGGAACAGTATTAAGATTTATATAAGAAAAGTCATCTCTCTCCTGCGAAGGTCTACTAAAATCAAGTCCACTTAATTTTGGAACAATCAAATAATAATCGTGTGCAACATCGCTTCTTTCTTTCACGCTAAACTCGAAAACCTTAGCCAGTTTTTCAGTGCCGGATTCGTACTCTCCAGAAAACTCTTTGAACCTGAGAGTTACGTTAAGATTTTCATACTGCCACAATAGAATTGCGTTTTGATATACATCCAAATCTCCGTCGCTGTAAGACCCTCCAGCAATAGAACTAACTGCACCGACATCAACCTTGTTGTTTTCAGGGAGGAAATAGGACGAAGTATCTGCCGTAAGAATCACCCTCTTCGGGACACTTATTCCAATAAGATTCGCCGCAATCTTTTCATATTCTTCAGTATCATTCTCTTCTGTTTTTGAATATTCTTTTCTAATGCTTTCAAGATTAGTGGCCACATTATCAAGATCAAGAACCGATCTGATACTGCTTTGTTCAAAAAGAGAAAGACCTTGAATGTCTGTTTGTATTTTTCCAATATTTTTATTTAGTTCATTCAGAGTTGTATTTATCCAGTTCTTTGGCGAGACCACCTCAATCTGAAAGATTTTAGAAGAACTGAGACCTCTCGTATCAGTAACTGTAACTGTCAAATCGTAATCTCCAATGTCTGCGTAAGTGTGCTGAGTTTTGTTAGTAGTCGTAATATCTGGCACAGTCCCGTTTCCAAAATCCCAAGAGTAACTCACAACGCTTACTTTTTTTGGAACTTCGACAGCAACTTCAAAATTAGTTGGAACTGCCGACGCTGTTGACGCGGGGTTCAAAGATTTTATTATCGGAACGTTTTTCACTTCTATTTTTTCCGAAATAATTTTAGCTCCTCCGAGTTTAAGGCTAAAAGTATAATTCCCAAAATCATCAGGAACACTAAATCCTGCACGCTCAATAAAAATTCTTCCAGGGTTAGAAGTTATCTTGTATGGAGATTCTGTTATGTCGTAAAATTTATTTTCTGTTTTTTGACCTGCTTCAGTCGTGTAAACCACTTGCATAACACTTGATGCAACCTGACTGGCTGCAGAGTTTAAGGTTATTGGAACAACGCATCCATCTGCCGACGAGCAGTCCACTACTCCGTTTGAATCTTGCCCGTATCTTTGGATGAGATATTCCCAAATTTTGTCGCTTAACTTTTCTCCACTTGGAAGCGCATTGGGAATTGTCATCATCCC
>JAHJUA010000002.1 GCA_018829425.1 Nanobdellota archaeon
ATATGGTTGAATGATGAGTTGAGGAAGCGTGGGAAATAATCTTTTTTGAATATAAAAATTTTTAAACTTGGTTTTTGATAGATTAGCATGGCTAAATCTAATTTGAAATGTTTGGTTGAAGGTTGCTCTTACAATACTTTTGGGGCTTGCATATATGGGGGAAAACGAGAAACAATAGCAGGTCGCTCTTGTCCAGCTTACCAAGAAGATTTAGAAGGGAGAAAAATTCTTGGGGGTGTTGTTTCTCCTGCTGTTCAAAGACTTGAAGAGACTGAAATAACTAGGCGGAAGATAAATGAAGGTTTGGCTCCCGTTCGTTGGGGTAGATATGAATGATTGCGAATAAATTTGGAACCCAAAATTTATTAACTAAATTCTGTTAGTTGTTTTATTATTAAGTGGTGAGTTATGCCGGCGTCTAAAAAAGATATAGATGAAATTCTAAAAAAGTATGGAGCTAAGATAGATGCTCAGATTGACGCGGACGAGACGCACGGGGCTTTGACTGATTTTAGCAGTGACTATAGAACATTTAGGCAAGAGATGGCGCCTGATTTTTCACGTTATGAAAAGTGGTGCAAGAGTCTTGGGAACATTATCAAACTCAAAGTTTCGGAGAAAGACGCGAAAGAAGTTCAAAAATCTTTGAAAATTGCACATTTAGATTTGGAGCCGTCGCAACCTTTGACTCTGAGTGTTGTGGCTTTTATGACTGTTTTTTTCCTCGGACTTTTAATTTCGGTAGCTGTTGTTTTTTTTAAGGGAGGCATCGCAGCTTTCCCTGTGTTGTTTTTCTTCCTAGCTGTTTTGGTTTCAGTTTTCATTTTCTATTTTATGAAAGCTTATCCTGAAAGGCTCGCGAACAAATGGCGTTTGAAAGCTTCGTCGCAAATGGTTCCGGCGATACTTTATGTTGTTGTTTACATGAGGCATACACCGAATCTTGAACGAGCTATTGCTTTCGCGTCGCAACATTTGCAATATCCTTTGGCCTTGGATCTGAAAAAAGTTTTCTATGATGTTCAAGTTGGAAAGTTTTCTACGATAAAGGCGAGTCTTGATAACTATCTTGAAACTTGGAGAGATTATTCTGTCGAGTTCATTGAAGGGTTTCATTTAATTGAGAGCAGTCTTTACGAGCCGGACGACACTCGGAGAATTATAACTTTGGAGAAGTCCTTGAAGATTGTTCTTGATGGAGTTTATGATAAAATGTTGACCTTTACCCATGAGGTTAAGAGTCCTCTTACAAATGTTTACATGCTTGGTGTTGTTCTTCCAACTCTGGGATTGGCACTTCTTCCATTAGCGACGGCGATGCTTGGCGGGCTTTTGACTTGGGTGCACGTCTTCATTTTCTTCAATATGATTATTCCGTTTGTGGTTTTCTATCTAACTGATAAAATTATTTTCTTGCGACCTGGAGGTTATGGGGAAACGTCATTGCTTGAAAAGAATCCGTTTTATTCAAAATACAAAAGCAAGAAGCCGTACTTCAAGGCGCTGATTATTGTGATTCCATTTATTATAATTGGGCTTCTGCCGTTTATTTTCCAGTATACGCCTTTACCTGGAGCACTTGGTTTCCAGAAAGATTATGCTTTCTCTGAACTTGGCTTAGGAATTCTTGGAGAAGGAAATTTGTTTGGGTTTGTTGATTCATCTTCGGGAACGAAAGGACCTTTCGGAGTTGGGGCGTTGATATTCAGTATGTTTATACCATTGGGAATTGCAATGTTTTTTTCAATAGCTTACAAAGAAAAAACGAAAGAACTTATCGTTGAAAGGACGAAGACGAAGCAACTTGAAGTTGAGTTTAATAATTCTCTTTTCCAAATCGGGAACAGATTGGGGAATGGGGTTCCGCCTGAAATTATTTTTGGAAAGGTTGCCGAGAGCGCGAAGGGTTTGCGAACAGAAGATTTTTTCTTGAGAGTTGATTATAATATTAAGCAAGCAGGAATGAGTGTGGAGCGCGCGATTTTTGATTCAAAGCGTGGGGCTATTATTCATTATCCTTCTGATTTGATTTCGATAAGTATGAAGATTCTCGTCGAGTCTGCTAAGAAAGGTTTGAAGATTGCAGCAGTAAGCATGATGAGCATTTCGGAATATGTGAAGAACATTCAGAAGATTACTTTGCGACTTAAGGACATGCTTGCAGAAGTTCTCTCGGATATGAAGTCGAATATGAATTTCCTTGCTCCGTTGCTTTCAGGTGTTGTCGTCGGTCTTGCGGCGATGATAACTTCCATTCTTTCACAACTTGGACTGGAAAAACTTCAAGGAGAGAGCGCCGCATCTGGTTTGGGAAACATCGGCGCGATACTTGACATCTTTGATGTTACAAAAATGATTCCACCTTATTTCCTTCAAATAATAATTGGAATTTATCTTATTGAGATAATATTTATTTTGACGCGAACGCTTGTGACGGTTGAATCTGGCGAGGACAAACTTCTGCAGATACATTCAACTGGAAAGAATTTCTCGAAGGGTATGCTGCTTTACTTTATCACAGGACTTGTGGCAACAATTCTCTTGTTTGTGCTCGTGGGAATTGTTCTTGGGAACCTGGTTTAGATTACAGAAATATTTATATACGTCTAATTTCTAAGGAGTGTTATGAAAAGAGGTCGTGTAGTTTTAATTTCTTTCTCGTTGATTTTAATTTTGTCATTGAGTTTGGTTTCGGCAGGATGGTTCTCTGATTTTTTCGGGAAGATGACTGGGCGAGCAGTTGAGACTCAAAACTTAGCTGTGAGTTCTGACCCTTGCGATTCTGATTTCGACGGAAATGGAACTGTTGATAATAATGATTATGCTGCGTTCTCAGCTCATTATAATCAAGCTGCTTCTGCGACCTTGGGAACTGATAAGTATGATTTGGATGGCAATGGGAAAATTGAATTTGCAGATTACATAATCTTCGCTGGGAATTTTGGGAAGAATTGTATTGCTGATAGATCTTGTAATCCTGCCTTTCAACAATTTTTAGGAGAATATGGAAAGTCGATTACTTATCCAGAAACAAATTATGATTTGAACCACAATGGTGTTATAGATTTTGAAGATTTCATCTCTTTTACAGAGTATTATTCTACGCTTTGTACCCCTGAATCACCAATTCCTGCAGCAGGTTCCACTTCTGCTTGTCCTGATTTCAATAGCGACGGGTCGATTAATGTAGCTGACTTCGAAATTTTCAGAGTTAATTATGGAAAATCAGTATCAGTATCATTAGGGACTGACAAATATGATTTGAATGATGATGGAGCCATAGACTTCTATGATCATTTAATTTTTGCAGAGAAGTATGGGACTACTTGTTCTTCTTCGAGTACTACGACTATAACATGTACTGACAGCGACGGCGGAAAGGATTATGATGTTAAGGGGACTGTGGTTGATTCGTTGGCATCAGTTACCTATACTGATACTTGCACAGATTTGGAAACTACAGATGCCAGTGGGGGATGGACGCCTACAAGTACTGGAACTATCTTAATGGAATATTCTTGTGGCAGTACTAATTATCAATATGCTCCCTATGAATGCCCAAACGGTTGCTCCGACGGTACTTGTCTCCAAGAAAAATCGAATCTGAAGGATTGCCCTGATTTTGATGGAAGCGGAACTGTTGATGGTAATGATAGGGATTTGTTTAATGTTAATTATCATGCGTATTTGGGTAAGTTTGTTTCGGCAGATTCAGGGAGTGATAGGTATGACCTTGATGGCGACGGAATAATTGGTTTTGGAGATCTTATAACCTTTGGACAAAATTTTGGGAAGGTTTGTGCTGCCTCTGATTTAGAGGATGGAGAAGATGTTCCTGCAACAAATACTGCAACACTTCCATCCGAATTTTACGAGAGGATAATCGCGGAAGACATAGCAGATTGGGAATATGTTAGTGGACAGTTTTATGAGGATAATTGTCCTGAGAGTGATTTGTCATGTGACTATTATAAAGCAAGTTACACCAACCTAGCCACCGAAGTGGTTGCTGGAGTTGCAGTTCTTGATTTCCCAAGAAATATAGAAAATGATTACTTTTTAGGACTTTATCAAGATGCGATTGACGAAGGATCTCTTGCCGTTAGCTCAGGCAGTAGCAATAAGTATTATATTGTCGCTCCTCAAGGAAATGCTGTGATTTGGTTTGCCAAGGATAAACTTGTCGTCACGTCATTCTCTCAGTCCGATGCTAGTTATGCTGATGACATCCTAGACGCTTACACTGGAAAATATTCTTCTGGTTTTAGGCCTGCAGAGGATACTTCTATTGCTTGTACTAACTCCTGCACTCTGGATAATGAGTGTGTTCCAATAGGCTACAGAACGCAAGCAGCAAAGTTTTGCGACGTAGGTTATGTGTTTTCTGCCCAGAAAACGGAAGGAATCCAGTGTCTGAATAGTTTTGAATGTGATAGTAACTTTTGTACTTCTGGACAATGTGTGGACGCTGGATTGATGCAGAGACTTCTTAACTGGTTCAAGAATGTTTTCGGCAGTTAGTTAACTTTATTAATTTGTTTTCTTATTCCTTATTATGAAAAATGGGTTTCTTTTTTGTAAAAAGAAACTACACTGGTAGGAAAAGTAAAAATGATGAAAAATAAAAAGGGGATTGTAAATGAGTATCTTCCTTGGCTGCTCATCGGAATTGCGGTGCTTGTGATTCTGATGATAACGATTTTTGTCTTGAGGGAGAAAGGTGTTTCGCTCATTGATCAACTAAAAGGAATCTTCGGAGGATGATGCGCGTTTGAATCTTCCCACCCACCCAAAAGGAAATAAAAAATGGAACTTACAATAAATAACTTGATAAAAATAATTCTTGGGGTTCTGGTGTTCTCTGTAGTTGTCGTTGGGGTTTATTTATTTTTTAAGAATTATGTCATTGATTTTTTCAGAGGAGGGGCTGTGGAGTTAGCGCTTAGTTTGGTAATATGATAAAAAACAAAAAAGGATTCCTTCTCGCAGAAGAAACCTTGAAGATTATTGTTGCAGTCATAGCGATTGGTTTTCTAGCCTACTTGCTTTTCTCGATTTATGGTGCGAACCAAGACGCGAAAAATTTGGAGTTGGCGAAAGCGTCGTTGGATTCCTTAGAAACGGCGATTAATACACAGCAGACGGAAGTTATGATTTACAATCCTAAAGGTTGGTGGATTGCTTCTTGGCCTTACAGCGACGAGGGAACAACGCTGATGCCAAATTCCTGTTCCAATTTAGGATGGGAAAATTGCTTGTGCATTTTTCCTGCTGGTTGGACAACTTTCAGACCGAATGGTTACAAACAAGATAGCGATAACGGCGCGTGCGCGCAAATGCCGAAGGAAACAATTGTTTCGCCCGACAGCGGCTCTCAAGCGCCTTTGAAAATTAATAAAGTTCCTTTGACTTTGAAAATAAATTACGGCGATAAGATAACGATTATAAATTAAAATGGACATTGAAGAACTCATAAAATATTTAACTTGGATTGTGTTTTTTGGAGTAGCGCTTGCTGGAATTTATTTTACTCTTAGGCGATTGGGAGTTGTTGGATGATTTTTGGAGGAATTGAAAGTTCCCGCCCACCCTCCCAAAGAGAAAGTAGTAAAATCACGCGAGTTTTCTGTTAGTTAAGTTTATAATTTAATTTATCTTATTGTTTTCATGTTATCTAAGAGGGGAGAACTAACGACGAAGCAGCTTGTAACAATCATAATTCTCATAACTAGTTTCATCATTGTTTTGTTTTTGCTTTTCCAGTTGAATCTTGGAGAAACGTCGGATAAAGAAATTTGCCACAATTCGGTTACTTTGCGCGCGAAGGCATCGGTGTTTTCGGGGTCCTTGGATTGCAAGACAAATTATCTCTGTGTTTCCAGTGGTGGAAGCTGTGAGGGAATAACTGAAACTTCAACTGCAGAAGTGGATGCGGGCAATAAGACTCAAGTGATGGAAGCGCTCGCAGATGAGATGGTTTCGTGCTGGTGGCAGTTTGGCGA
>JAHJUA010000003.1 GCA_018829425.1 Nanobdellota archaeon
CTTTTTGGGGTTTTATCGTCGGTAAAAAGAAAAATTAGAGAAATTTTGCAGATTTTTAAGCCTTAGGTTTTTCCTTATCAGATTCTGATTTTTTAGAAACCCATCTAACTTTTCTACGCTTCATTTTCATATTTTTTCTGCACTTTGAAGAACAAAGATAATGGGGAGTTCCGTCACTTTGAACAATCGTTAAGCCTCTTGGAAATTCATACTGAGTCCCGCAATAAACACATTTAGGCATTTTATCTCTGCCCCCTCTGTTGTAAATAGATTGTATAAGTCTCTTTCCCAACAAGCCTCAAGGCATCAATTGTTGCTTCGACTATTACTTCATAATCAGTTTGAGTCATAAAAGAGCCAGAAACTTTACCCGCTAAATCTCCAGATAAATTGATTATTCGAACTTGACGATTTCCTTCTTGAAGAAGATCACTCGCTCTCATTATTATAATCTCATCCCTCTCCATTTTAAGTATACGCTCCCTTTGAAACTTTAGATTTAATTTTACGAGCTTCAATTTCAGTCTCACGAAGCATAAGATAATCTCCAATTCTTACAGGACCTCTCACATTTCTTCTCATTGATCTTCCCTGGTCTCGTCCTTCCATAACTTGACATCTAACCTGTGTAATTTCTCCCCTGAATCCTGTTCTCCCAATAATCTCTTCGACTAAAGCCGGTGCTACAACTCCGAGAATTTTGTCACTTCCTTTAGACCCGGCTTGTTTCTGCTGTTGCTGTTTTCCATCGTTGGATTTTTGTGTCTTCGCCATTTTGAAAATATAAACAAACTAAGCTGCTTTTGTCCCTTTTTCTAAACTTGCAATATCTTGTTTCGCGTCTCCAAGTTCAACAACTGCAACTGAAGAAGCAGCGACCGGAATTCCAACAGCAATACCAAGTTTCTGTTTGCTGTCCGCTTCCTGACAAGGAATGTTTTTTTCCTTGCACAAAATCGCAAGATGCTGGACAATCTCTTTCGGTTCAACATCAGCAGCGTAAACAACGAGCTTCGCTGTACCTCGCTCTATAGCCTTCGTAACTTCGTTTGTTCCTTTCTCAACTTTGCCGGTTCTTCTTGCCTTCTCAACTATTGTATATATGTCTGCCATTTTAATTTAGAGAACGAACTCGCGAGAATAAAGTCCTCACGAAACATTTCGTTCATCGGATATAGTACTGAGAAAAAATTGGTTTATAAAGTTTTCTTGATTAGTAGTAAGTAGAAATACTGCGCACAAAAGCATAATAGACCAAACCAAAGAGGGCATAACTAACTGCATTAACTATCAAAGAAATGAAGAAAAGCTTGATCTTCACATTTTTCTTTCTCGCAAAAAACAGAAGATAAACACCCCATTCTAGGATAATAGAAAGAATTGCTGCTATTAAAAAAATAGGGATAAGTCCGTTAAACATTGTGATTGAAATAAAAATCCCAACAATAAAAGTGACTATATTCGCAACAGCAACAATCAAGAGCGATCTCCAAAATCCAACTTTAAGTTTAAATGGCTTGTTGATTAATAACCAAAATAAAATAGTTTCAACGACTACAATTAGAACCATCAAGAAAATTACAAAAGACCAACCGGAATAAGCTAACGCTTCACCCGCAATCACATCTGCAGAGACTAAGGGCAATAAAGACAGAAAAAACAAAAGTCCAAGGTACAATTTTTTCATGAGTAATAAATAAGGAGTTGGTTTATAAAGTTTTCTTGTTAACTTCGGATTCATAAAAGCTGTAAACAGCATAACCAATCACTGCAGAAAATCCCATTAAAAATGAAACTAACAAATCTCGCCAGTTTGTCCAAACAGTATACAACCTGTACCCGAACGCATAATCCAAAAAATCTTTTATACCGTAAGAATCAACAGGCCCAGTCCAAACACCAAGGTCGCTGTAAACAGTAAATTGATTGCTCCACTCCGGGCTCGCAGAAATCCAAAGAACATTATCTATTGAAAATGCCAATAGCAAAAGAACAGAAGAGACTGCCCCCACTAAAACATACTTTCCTAATTTCATTCAACCCTATCTCAAAATCCATTGTTAAATCTTTCTAAGAATTATCTCCAAACAACATCAACATCATCTATTGATTTCATCTAAATTCTCTTTATACCACTCAAAAGTTTTTCTTACTCCCTCTTCAATATTAATCTTTGGTTTGAAACCTAACTTTTGAATCTCAGAGATATCTAGTTCAATTCTTTGAGGCTGTGCAATTTCTTCCGGATAAAATTTTTTTGTTCCTTTCCCAGCTAGATTGATAATCATATCTGCTACATAACTTACCTTGATTCCCTTTCCAAAAGATACATTAAATACCTTATTTTTTTCTTTCATAGCCAATAATGTCGCATCTATAAAGTCATCGATATATGTAAAATCAAGAGTTTTATTTTCATCTCCGAATATTTGAAGTTCTTTACCTTGTAGTGAATTTAAACAAAATACATCCATTAATCTTTTTGTCTCGTCATTAAAAGGTCCGTAAACAGTTGAAGGTCGGATTATAACATAATTAACATTATAACAATAGCTATAACTTTTTATTAATTCTTCTCCATAAATTTTACTTGCAGTATAAGCATTTTTTTCTTTACTTAAAATTCTTGATGAACTTGTAAAAATAATTTTTGGTATTTTATTTTTTCTGCAAAATTCCATCACGTTGTGCATACCAAGTACATTATTTTGGAAAGCCAGTTTGGGATTTTCAATTGCCTGATTTATCTTACAAAAAGAGGCCAAATGAATCATCATATCAACTGGTTCGTCTAATCTGAAATTATTGATATCTACGACATCATTTCCTTCTTTTTTATCAATTAAAAAAACTGCCTTGTGTCCTTGCTCTTTTAATCTTTTTAATAATGAAGTTCCAATTAATCCCCGATGTCCTGTCATTATGAAATTCATCGCCAATCAACCTCCACATCATCAGTTCTCTGGCGCGGCATAATATCTAACTTTTCCAACTTCTGGGTGGGCGAGCGACTTCGTGGTAGCAGCAATTTTTTACTTATCCTGCGTGTGAAGTCGGGAGTAGGGTGGGAAGAAGTCTTAAACATAATCTCTCCAAGAAAAGCAATCATTGCCGCATTGTCAACAAGCAACGAGCGCTCAGGGCAAAAGAATTTCGCGCCGCGCTCTTTACACATTATCTTACACATTTCCTGCAAACGAGAATTGCAAGCAACGCCACCACCGAGCAAAAGTTCTTTCTTCCCTGTATGAGCCAACGCGCGCTCGGCAGTTTCAACAAGCATTGCAAAAACAGTTTCCTGAAGTGAATACGCCAAATCCTCAAGTTTATATTTTTTAGAATCAAACTTCTGTTTCAAATTTGTAAGAATCCCAGACAAAGCAATATCCATTCCCTTAACAGTATATGGAAGCTCGATAAAATTCTTTCCCTTCTTAGCAAGTTTTTCAATTTCGGGACCCCCAGGAAAACCAATTCCAACATGCCGAGCAAAATTGTCAATGAAATTACCCACACCTACATCGAGTGTCTCTCCGAAAACTCTAAACTTTCCCGACGCATAAGCAATAATCTGCGTGTTCGCTCCAGAAGCGTAAAGCATTACAGGATCCTTAGTCCCAGTTAATTTTCCAACTTCTAAATGAGCAACACAATGATTCACTGGAACGAGTGGCTTTCCCAAACCC
>JAHJUA010000032.1 GCA_018829425.1 Nanobdellota archaeon
AATCGGCCGCAACGCTCGCACTTCATTCGCGCTATTCCCGTCGTTCTTTCTTGCGGCTTGTTATGTTTTAGGAACTTGTCTCTCTTCTCTGGCTTGTTCCTCAATTGCTTCAATATTTTTCTCCAATCGCTTGCTGTCATTGTGTCCCCCCCATAATTTCTTCTACAATGTGTTCATATAATACTTGGGACGCTTTTCCGCCGAGAGGAATCTCTCTCCGACTCTGTGGCCAATTTATCTCATCAGGGAATTCTATGCCTCTTCCATGATTGGCTCTTCCATTCACTCTTTCTCCTCTAAACCCATCTTCTACATTATAGGTAATCCTCCTCCTAGAGAATTCATCTCCAATACTTTCCGTCATAGATGCCTCAATTTTAGTTTCAGATCCAGAACCACCCCTCCTCTCTTCTAACCTGATCACATAATCTAAAACAGTATAATCTCCTGGATGTAATCTCTTTTTGAGTGTATAGGAGATATGGGTCTGTTCTCCTTGTGAATTAACCAATTCTTTCTTCCCATTTTTTAATCTGGACAGAAGAGTATCCACATCTACATCTGCATAAGAGGATCTTGCCGCCAACAACATTAATAGGCATGCTCCACTAATAATAATTTTTCTTATCATTTTAAGTGAATTTCGTTTTGAAATTGTCCTCCATGAATTTGATTATTTCTTCTTTGCTTACATTCTGTCTCTTCGAAAATTTTCCTCGCTTCATCTTCTTCAACTTTACTCTTCTACCTGTTCTTTTCATAACAACCGTGACGTCAAGACCTTTTATACCAATCTCTCTGTGATATTCCACGCCCGGAATTTCAATGTACTCTGCGATTCCAAATGAAAAGTTATTCTCGCTGATTTGACTTTTTTTAAGCGTATTTTCTTTGGGAGTTAACATTTTTTTAAGCGTCTCTTCTGGATTTTTTCTTATTGTAACAACTGCTCCAACTTGAAGTCCTGGTCTAACTCCAAGCGAAGGAATTCTTTTTCTTGATATTGATTTTGCAGGTTCTCTTCCAGTAAGAATTTTCAAAAGCTGCACTCCCTTTTCAAGTTCTTCCGCAACTCCTCCGACGCTAAGTACAACTTTTTCTATCTTTATTGTTCTCATCGGATTCTCTGTAACTGGTTTCTTAATCTTTGCTGTTTCTATTTTTTCTTTCGCCATTTTATTCTGTAACCATCATTTGTTTAATTAAGACGCTGATTATTCCTTTATCACTTCCAATATCAAGCTCAATCATTCCTTTATCCAAGTCAATTTTTTTTATGACTCCAGATTTTCCAGCGTGTTTACCTGCAAACACCAATGCTTTAGCTTTCTCAGCCAGAGGGATGCACTTCTCTACTTTCCTGTCTTTGAGGTTTACAACAACAGAGTCATTGGTATCGCATTTTATCTCGGAAAGGAAATTGTTCCCATCTTCTAGGTTCAATTGGATTTTCTTTCCTTTCAAGATTTTCTTATCTCTAATTTTTGAAACTTTACTTCCAGCTTCGCTATCTTTAATTTCTTGAACATCCATTTTTCCGCCTTCTGTTAAAGTTAGTCGATAACTTTTCTTCTCTGGAACTATTGTGATTACATCAAACAACAAGACGCTGCCCTTATCATCCATCGCAGGTCTGCTATTAACCAAAACATTTCTCATGTGAATAGCTCTTTTTACTTCTTTCCTGTTCTGAGCGATTCCCATCATGTCCCGCATTAATATCAAAAGGGGAATTCCTCTTGCAATATCTGACGAAGGTCGAACTACGAATCTTGTACCTTTTCGGTATACCGGCCAATTCTTTGGAACTTCTTGTCTTTTTAGGTGCATTATTTTTTATCTCCCGTTGGTGTTTTACTATTTTCTTTTTTCTCTTCAACAATTTTTTCCTTGGACTTATTTTCTATTCCTTTTTTCATATTTTTAATTCTCTTCTTGTCGTCGACGTTCATTTCCATAATCTGAACATTTGAAGGATTCAATTTTATATTTACCTTCGAGCCGTCCATTTTTTTGACTTGGGCTCCCTCGACTTCTATCATTTGCATCTTGAGCATGACTCTTAATACTTTCCCTCGCTTTCCCTTGAACTTTCCACGCATTATCTTTACCTCGTCGTTCTTTCGCAACGGAGAAGATCTCTTTCCGAATTTTTCTCTTAATGCCTTCGAAAGATTTGCACAAATCATTTTCTTTTTCAAATGTAATGGCGCATTCGCTAAGTATTTCCTTTGCTTTCTTGGTTGTTTACTTCCTATCCACGATTTTGAAAATTTTTTCTTCATTTTAATATACTGTCTGGGCGATTCTTGCTACCGAAGACCATCGCTCCATTACCTCCCTTGCGACAGGACCTTTTATCTGTGTTCCCTTTGGATTTCCCTTTTCATCTTTCAAGATAGCGACGGCGTTGTCTTCGAAAGCAACTCTTTCTCCGTCCATTCTTCTGTAAGGTTTCTTTTGTCTTACTATTACTCCATCAAATACATTTCCTTTCATTTCAGGATTTCCTTTTCTTATGCTTACTTTTACCATATCTGCCATTTTCGCCAC
>JAHJUA010000033.1 GCA_018829425.1 Nanobdellota archaeon
AAAAGACTATAAAGACACTGCAAGATTTATATCAGTCCTAGCAAAAAGACAGGCAAAAGAAATCTCACTCAATGTGAACAAGAAATCTCTAGATAAAAAAGAACGACTACAATTCATAATAGAGGGCTTTCCCGGCGTCGGACCAAAAATAGCAAGAAAACTTCTTGAAAAATTCAAAACACTAAAGGGAATCACAAACGCTTCTGAAGAAGAATTAAAAGAAATTCTTGGAAAGAAAGCTGAGATTTTCAAAAAGCTAATTGAAGAAGAATACTAAACTCTACCAAAAAGGTCTTTATTTATTCCAGCAATATCAAAAGGATCTAAAGGAACACCACACAAAATCTTGGCAATAATCCGGGGATTGTAAAATCTCAAAGAATTCGCAACATCCTCGGCCTCATCATAAACATCCGCACTAGAAGCAGGGATATAAATATCGTCGATATTATCCGTTCCAAGACCCTTTATCCGAACACCATTTATTGCGAGCCTCCAAATATTTGCAATGCTATTATGTGTTGGCACAACTATGGAAGAATCCTGTAACATGGAAATCGCTGCCCGGGGACAAGAAATAAGACCAACTCTTCTCTCTTCCATTTTCCTAGCAACCACATCAAAATCATCAGAAGACAAACAAGAACTGGATATTGCATGGACAGCATCCACCTGCGGAAAATCTTCTGGAGAAACGCGAAGATGTAAATCTTGGAATTGCTCAAGATTAGTTAACAACAATTCAAGAGTCTTATCCGTCGGTCGATTCTCCTGCCCAACATGAAACTGCACCGGTTTTCCTAACTCATAAGCCAGATTCAAAATGTACCAATTATGTTGTGCCTCACCAATATGATCTTCAGACCTATCTTTCTCTGCGAGTCCAACCAGAAAATCGGCCCTCTTAGCAGCCTCCTCAAAAAGTTCAAACCTCTCCTTATGCCCATCGCCCTTTCTAAATCCGGAAGGATTATACGCTCCAATTCCCACCTTAATTCTGTCTGCATAAGTACCCTTTAATCGCTCTGCCACCTCCAAACTCTTAAGACGAGTATTATAAGTCACATCAACAGTAGTAGAAAGCTCCCTCACTCCAAAAAATATAGATTCCTCCAAAAGCCTTCCCATCCTTTCCATAAGAGATTCTTCCTCAAATGCACGACTCTTATGCAATATCCAAGTCAATCTCTGTTTTTCAGGAAGAGTCAACCCCCCAAATTGGGAAATGGATTTTCCGGTAGCAGAGTAAAATTCATCTCTTCGCGTATAAGCCCTATCACCATGAACATGAACATTCACAATTCCTCCAAATTCATCAGCATACTGTCTGACCTCTCTTTCAAACTCAGACTTAGGAACAAGATTCATAAATCTAAAAAGCAAAATCCCTTTTTAAAAAAACATACTCAACAACATATATTTTACAAAACAAAAGTAATATAAAACAAGAACATCTTCATTAATTATATTTCCACTTATTTATCGTCTTCTCTCTCGCTCTCTTTTTTTCTTCAGCCTCTCCTCCCGCCGAAGATCATTTCCCTCAATTCTATCCAAAACAATCAAAAGTAAAAACCCTAAGAAAGCTATAGCCCCAACAAAAATAAAAAGAGGTTTGAACCCAAAGGTCTCAGCAATCTTCGCACCCAAAAAAGCAGACAACGCCATCCCTAAACCTACAGAAGTGCTATATATAGCGTACTCAAAACCTTTATGTTTTTTATTAATATATGTTATGAACAAACTGAACCATGCAGGATATGCAAACGCCGTTCCCAATCCATAAATCGCTTGTGCCACAAAAATAGTATTAACGTGCTCTGCAAAAACATAAATAAATGGAACCGTGATTATCAAGAAAGTCCCAAAAACTAACAAACGAGTTTTATGTTTTTCTTTATCTATAAGATATTTAGACAACGGAAGCTGTGCAGAAGATTTCACAACAAGAAAAATCGTCGTCGCCAAGCCTGCAGATACAAGACTTCCTCCTTCAATGCCCCCGTCGATAAAAATCGCAAAGATGGGTGCAATCAGTCCAAAGCTACTTATAATCAAAATATCAGAAAGGATTAGAAGTTTAAGCCGTATATTCATTTCACACCTCTTGGGAGTTAAGAGAAAATTCTTTATAAATTTATATCAGCTCACTTAAAATTTTAGCACCAAGTTTGACTGTTAATTCTGCTCCAGATAAAGTAGGATTTATCTCCACAATATCAAAAGCCTTCAATCCTTTCGCGCGATTCAGCCGTTGAAGGATATACAAAAACTGCCTGCTCGTCAAACCCCCTGGCTCTTGATAACCAGTAGCGGGAGCAAAAGCAGGGTCCATACAATCCACATCGATTGAAACATAAACTTCCTTCCCATTAGTAAACTCTAAC
>JAHJUA010000034.1 GCA_018829425.1 Nanobdellota archaeon
AAGGTCTGCAACTTTAAACGGTAACTCAAATGGTTTCGAAAATATAATGAAATTTTTTCCCTCAACAATTTCTCCGGAAAAAATATATTTGTTTTGGAACGAGGGGTTAATGTCTGTAAGACTCCAGTCGCCAAAACTTTTCTGCGAGACTTTTATTATTTGTCTTCCAAAATTTCCAGTGATGTCCTCGCATTCATTGTATATCCTCGTCTCAACAGGCATACTCAAAAGAGTTGTTTGCCCTGATTCAAAACCAGTTTCGAGAGGATTCAGTAATGCTCCAATTTCTTTTCCAGTCTTCGCACTATTCGCTTCTCCGCCTGTGTTAATGACTTTTGTCGCCCCATAAATTGCTAAAAAAAGAATGAATCCTCCGACGACTATTGCGAAAAACCACGAGAAAGATATTTCAAAACCTTTTTTATTTTTTAAAATCATTTTATTCTTTTACGATTACCAGGGCTTCCCCAAAGTTCTTTACTAATGTCATCTTCAACTTTCCATCAGAAACTTCAAGGCAGAAAGGATTATCATTTTTTGTAATCTCATTAAGATTGATGTTTTTTATTTCAGTTCCTTCAAGATCAGAGGAACCGGAAGGATAAAACATCATATTCTTATTTCCATAGTCCTGAAATTTTAATTCTGAATAAATATGTGAAAAGTCTCCACGTCCTCCGACGCCCTCAGTGAAATCAACGAAACAAACATTGTTAATCTCTGAAGGCAAATTATATTCCCTCGCCTGAGAACTTTCACTACTCCTCCAGATTCTGTCAATGTCTGATTGGAGGTCGCTTACAAAAACTCCAACCTGCGCCGATTCCTGGAATCCAAAAAAAGTCCTTATTGCATAAAACGCAACAGCCAAAAAAATAACTATTAGAATTATAGAAAATATCATACTAAAAGACAATTTTATCTGACCCCTTTTCATTTTAAAATTTCTCCGAAATTTTCATTTTTAGTTTTTTCTACCATTGTAGTTTCTTTTTTTCTAAAAAAGAAACCCATTTTCATTTTCAAAGAAGCCAGAATAAGTTTATTAATTTATCCTGCGAGTCGTCTTTAAAAGATTGCGCGCTCCACTCCGTCCCGCGCGATTGATAAAATGAGAACAAGGTAAAATCACGTTGTTTAAATTTAATCGGATGTTTTTGATTAATATAATTTTTTGTTGTGTAGAAGCCGAGCTTCAGCGAGGCAGATAAAATTAAATCTTATACTTCAAACGGTCTTGCGATTATACTACACTGATCAGGACCAGGTCTGTTTTCGTATTCATCCTGACATTTTATGTACAAGTTTTTGTTCGCATTCCATGTTGTGCTATGCGTAATTCCTTGGCTGTCAGTGCTCATCTTTATTCCCAAGTCAAAGTCGTAGGTGCAACTCACACTATCATAAACACAAGATGCCTTTTCATCAGTTATAATCTTCAAACTAGTTCCGTCCTTGAAAACTCTCACTGCGTTTGGCGAGAACACATCTGTTTCAACCGTGAAGCTCACCATCTCAGTGTCAGTATTTCCTCCAAGATCTGTGCATCTTATGTAATATTCATAATCTCCTTCGATAAGGTAAAGATCCTGACTATGTGTATAACTTCCTGTTTCAGGATAAAATTCTATGTAACTTCCATCTTCGCCAGATGGACTGTAAGAACAAAGCGCATCTCCTTTATTGAATCCTGCTGTCGTTTCAGCTTCAAGTGTGACCTTCACCACACTGGTTGAATCGCTTATGGTTTCATTGTCCGGTCCGACGCTCAAAATTACAAGAGGCTGTGTTCCTACGAGCGTGAATTTGCACAAGTTCGGATTGTCTTTGAATATACAACTGGTAGTGTCTGCGTATCTTTCACTTTCATCTTCTGGGCTAGTAAGCCAAGGTTTGTCCTTGCACCTGAAGTAAAAGTCATTGTCCATTCTGTCCTTCAAACCCGTAAGCGTCGTCGAACATTTGTAAACTTGGGCTCCGTTAATAATTGAGGATTGGCTTGCAGCCGTCACACAAGACATATCATTTTCCATATTATCATAATCTAAATCTGTTCGGCTCCATTTGCACTCTGCTGGCTCATTTACATAAACGTCAAGGTCAACTGAACTTTGGTTGCTTGATATAGGCATGCCATTTATTATGCTTGTCGTGACTATTACTGGCGCGGATGTATCAGGGCCATCGTCAACACAGAAAGTGAAAACAAAGTTTGCATCATTTTGGTTTTCATTTACATCTTCACATTTTACAAAAAGTGACTTTTCTTCCCCGAGATTGTAAGTTATATTCTCCGAATCAAGTGCTTCTTTGCTTTTGAAGCTTAACGTCTGACTGTGGGTGTAAAGTGAAAGCGTACTGCCCATTGACCATTTCATACTGTCGAAGTTGGCTCTGTTATCAGTATCAATTTTGCAAGTCGCGGGCTTGTCGAGTTGAACTCCAAATCTTATTGCTTCAAATGGTTTTAGGCATCCGTTCGGATTGTTTTCTGAAACAATTTTTACTCCTCTGTCCGGAGGGGACACAGCATTATCCGGCGTGTACTTGTAACCTGGAGTAAGAATATCATCCCATGCTTCAATTATAGCAGGCGTCACGCCTCTATCCGCCCAAACACATTTTTCCTGTCCCGTTCCCTGATTCACAAGTTCACATGCCTGTCCCAAACTCTCGCATCGATACTCAGTGCATGGCAAATCGCCTTGGTTACAAAGCTCGCAATTGTCTCCTCCTTTCGCAGCACTCCAAGGCTGGCACGTAAAAGAATATGTCTCGTATTTTGTATTTTTGAGAGTAAATCCTAAAATGATCGCTGTAACTGCTAAACCAACGCCAAGAGTCGCCCAACCTGATGCCAGTCCCATTTTAGCCAATAATCCCTTGCCTGCAATGTCTCCGAAAATACGGCTATAGGCTGTCGCAGCAATATAACCACCAGTAGTTGCATATGCCGCAGAATTTTGAACATTTCCGTTAACTCCGAAGCTGCTCAAAATCCATTTTGTCCCGAAGAAAATAGTCGAAGCCGTAATAAATGTAGAAAATATCACTCCTGCTCCCAATCCTGCTGCTGTGGCAGGTGGTGCCACAGGTACTGTTGCTGTTGTTGCTCCCGTCAACCCCTTACTAACAAAAGGGGAAGCTGAAAGTCCCCCCACATACGCACTAACAACCCCAAAACTTCCACTAAGAATGTAAGCGAAAGCCACGATGCTTATTACTAAAATTGCTATTTCTGCTAGCGCAATTTTCCCATTTTTGTTTGAAAGTTTAAGTTTCATTTGTGTTTATACTAAATCTTTTTATACAAATCATCAAGGCTATTGTAGCCTGGCTTATTTACATAATTGTTTGCGGCTCCACAGTCGCCGAGAGCGACACACATATTATTCATTTGAGTTGCCCAATTCGCATCGAGACATTCACAGTTTTCCTTGCAAGTGTAATCTTTCCCTAGTTTTCCTGCAACCATATTTCTTTCGAGTTTGACAACACAATCTCTGCTTGCAATCAAGCATCTTTCTTCAATATCAACCGTCCCTTCAGTTTCCTCTTGTCCCCAAAATTCAAATCCTGGCGCGTTCTTTGGAACACAAGCCGCGCCAACTTCAATCTTTGAATCTCCTTCTCCTTGAACAAGTTCTCCTTTATTATTAACAACAAAAGGAATTGCGCCAGCACCAATAAACCCTCCATCGCCAAGAACGCTTACTCCTGGAGCCCATTTACAATCTCTTTGATCTGCATTTTCACAATCTTTTTTATTATCTTGAAGAACACAAAACTGCCATCTGTTTATTCTGCATCCTGCGAAGTTGAATCCATCATCGGTTTTATCGTCGATAATTTCCTCCATG
>JAHJUA010000035.1 GCA_018829425.1 Nanobdellota archaeon
AGCGTCCGAAAGATAATGGAGGGCATGGTGGGCGAAGACGCCACTTTTAACATCGTCGGCGAACGGTCAGTGAAAATCGCACTTGAATCAGGAATAATCACTAAAGAGATCGTTGGAAGAATCCAAGGAATTCCTTTCGCGCTCGTGCTCCTCTAATCTTCATAATTCTTCTTTACAGTGAATTCCCCATCATCGGGGAAAGCCGCTTCATAAATCTCTGCCAATCTCTTTGCCACTTCGCAATAAGCATGTGAATCCACAGTAACAAGATTCCTATCAGGACTTACAAAAATAGGGTCTCCGGAAGCTTGAGGAGAAAAATGGCTTACTAGAATATTTCCTGCAAAAGATAACGTCACTTCTTGACCCAATGAAACATTATTTTCGGTTAATCTAACCAACTTACTTGTTTTTTCCCTTAGCGCTCTTTCTTCGTCAGTTAAACCGACAACTTTAACCATATCTTCTGAAGAAACTCCTTATTTAAATAAATTTATATTCTCAACCATATCTTTATAAAACTCGCATTGATTTATTTCACATGGCATATTTCAAAAAAGGAAAGAGCAACGAACCAGAGGCGCCAGTTACAAGAGTCAGACTCCCAAAGGGAGAACGAGAACTTATGGGAACTGTTGAACAAAGATACGGTGGAAACAAGATGCTCATAAACTGCTTTGACGGAAAATCAAGAAACTGCCGCGTGCCAGGAAGATTAAGAAGAGCTCTTTGGCTCCGCCCTGGAGATGTTGTAATTGTTGAACTATGGGAACTAGACAAAGAAAAAGGCGATGTGATTTTCAAATACCGGCCAAACCAGGTTGCATGGTTGAAACAAAAAGGCTTCCTTAAAACAGAAAGTCTCGAGTTTTAATCAAAGCATTTTTAACACTTTAATTCTTTAGAATGAAATGAGCAACGGAATTCGAGGGAAAATCATTTCAAGCTTAATGAAATCAAAATTAGTGATAGTTGGCATCCCTGCAATAATCAAAAATTCAAAAGGAGAAATTCTGCTTGGAAAAAGAGAGAAAAATGCTCCTTTTTATCCATCAACATGGGGATTGCCCGGCGGTTTAATGGACAAAGGAGAATCTATTGATGGAGCCATAAAAAGAGAAATAAAAGAAGAACTCGGCGTCAGTTCAAAAGTAATCAAGTACGGAAAAATTTTTAACTCTCTCCCAACAAAAGAATGCCCAATTCACTCGATAAACATTATCGCCTATTGTGAAATAAAGGGCACACCAAAACCGAAGGACGAAACCTCTGAATTAAAATGGTTCAAACCGGAAGAAATAAAAAAAATGAAACTCGCTTACCACCATAAAGAAATATTAAAAAATGAGGACGTAATTAAATGGAAAAAATAATCATCGAAAAAATTGTGCGAGTTACAAAAAACAGAAAGAAACTTGAAGAAAAACTCGGGGTTCGCATTGAAAATCGCGGAAAGGAAGTTTTAGTAAGTGGAGATGCGGAAGACGAATACACTGCAATCAAAGTAATTGAAGCCCTCGAGTTTGGTTTCCCTTTTTCAACAGCCATACTCTTAACTGATGAAAATTTCATGTTTGAAGTTCTGAACATAAAAGACCACACAACAAGAAAAGACTTGGCAATGATAAGGGCCAGAATTATCGGTAAAAATGGAAAAACCCTCAAGACGCTTTCAAGCTTAACGAAATGCTTCTTTGAACTAAAAGACAACCAGGTTGGGATAATCGGCGACCCCGAATATATGAAAAACGCTGAGGAATCTGTAGTCCTCTTGATTAAGGGTTCAAAGCATTCCAATGTCTACAGCCATCTTGAAAGGCATCAGGTTAAACCCGTTATTGACTTGGGCTTGAGAGGCGAGAAAAAATAAGCTCGCTACGCTCGGCTTCTGATTAAATTTTGCCGGCGCTGTCGCGCCGCTTATAAAAAGAACCCTTAATAATAAAATCGCATTAATTTAATCTTCTTGATTTTACCCCTTATTATTGATATCAATCAAAAATCGCTGAACGATTTTTGCAAACTTTTTGGGACTGAAGCGTGAGTGGGAAAATTTAAAAGTCAACTTAATTTATCAATCCTATGACCTCGTAGCTCAGCTGGTAGAGCGCATGACTGTTAAACTAAAACACGTGTGGTTTTAGGACCGCAAGAAACTGTGTTTCGCAGCAATCATGATGTCGCAGGTTCGAGTCCTGCCGAGGTCGTTCCATTTTTTAAATAACAAACCTACCATCTTTGTAAATCAACAAAGTTTCTCCATTAGATAATTTAGCCATAACCTCTCGTGGGGACGTCGACACAATGTCTGTATGAACTGAAGAATCATTATATCCCATTTCCTCCCATTGTTTTTTAGTCACATTAGCTATATCGTCGGGATAAGAATCATAATAAGCGCTTCCTAAAGCTATGTGGGCGTTCCCTTGCGGCCCTCCAACATTCTCATCAAAAAGTGTCTCCGCCATAAATTTAGTAATTTTAGAAAACCGTCCGTCAGTTAGAGAAAACTCTCCAATCTTGTCTGCACCCTCAACAGAAATCATTTCTTTCAAAACAAGCTCTCCTTTTGAAGCAGTCGCCTTGACAACTTTTCCGTTTTCAAATTCAAGGGCCACATCTTTTATCAAATTTCCATATCTATAAAGCGGCTCAGTAAATTGAATTTTCCCTTGGACCTTTCGCCAATCAGGAGAAATGAAAAGTTCAAAACTAGGTATATTCTTTCCAGAACCGCCCATCCATTTTCTGTCTTTTCCGAGGCCAATAATTAAATCTGTTCCAGGAGCTTTGATAGATAATTCCTCAATTTCTAAAGAATTTAATTTTTCCTTAATATGTTCAAGTTCTGAAGTCACAGACTTCCATTTTTCTATTGGGTTTTCTTCATCAAGATAGCAGGCCTTTATGATTTCATCCCAATACTCTTCAAGACTCAATCCAGCTTCTTTAGCCATACCTTCTGTAGCATAGGCAGCCAAGGTCCATGTAAATTTCCCAGCATTCTCTTTTTCATTTTTCCAGTCTTTATATGGTTTGAAAGATTTATTTTTTACCATTATCTTTTTTGGATCAACTTTCTCAAGTTCCTTAGGATTTGTATCTGCAATTATATATACAGAATGATCAATCTCATCAACTCTTCCTTTCAAATATTTTCCGGGGAAAAAAGTTAAATGTTCTTCTGTAGCCTCCTTATAAAAATCTTCAGCGATATCATCGGGCATGTAGTTAATTAAGGGGTGACCTCCCGCACGAAGCACAATACGCCTCAATGAAATCAGCATGGGTTTTGCATTTTCAGGTACCTGTAACAAGACAACATCTCCCTTTTTTATTCCTTTATTTCCTCCAAGAGCAAAATTAACCAACAAGTCTGCATACTTATCAAGAATTTCCTGTGAAGGAACGTAAGTCAGATTATCTCCTTCCATAATCTATGCTAATGCCAAATCCTTATAAATATTTAGTTAA
>JAHJUA010000036.1 GCA_018829425.1 Nanobdellota archaeon
CTTGCATTTTCTTGAGCAAGTTTTTCTGCAGTTGTTTTCCCATCACTACCCTTTGCGTGCAATTTTTTGAATTTTTCCTCGGGAAATTGTCTAGAGATCTCATTCAAAAACCAATCATCCCATTTTCCATATAACTCTCTCTGAATCGGAGGAACATTTTTCATCACAGTATATCTTGCAGATTTTTCAGAAGTGGTGTACATTCCCTGATTATTCAAAGTCATTGCAAGTACTTTTGCAGATCCACTAAGATAAAAATTCAAAGCAACATGGTCTAAAGGGCTGTGATGACCTCGACCAATCAAACTCCTCATTAAACCTTCTTTAAACTCTTCATCTAATAATTGGCCCCAGTCTTTATCAGTGTAACAAATTCTCGCGTGATTTTGAACAAATCGTTTAGCCTCTTGTTGATCTTTTATCCCATTAGTTGAACCAACTAAAGTTACTTCCATCCTTCCGAAAAAGTTCAATACTATAAAAAGATATATAGCAAATAATAATATATTTTAGAAAACTAGAATTAGTCCTTTCTGTAAATTTTAATTTATAGCATGGATTAATCTGCGATTAATCTTTCATTTCAATCTTAATATTAACATTCTTAGGAATCTGCATTCGCATAATATGGTGAAGAACTTTTTCGTTCGCTGGCAAGTCAATCAATCTTTTATGAATCCTCATCTCAAAATTATCAAACGTCGCCGCCCCGTCACCACAAGGCGCCTTTCGAGTCGTAACTTTCAACCGCTTCGTTGGCAAAGGAACCGGCCCTGAAATTACTATGCCTGACTTCTTCGCAATGTCTTTTATAGATTCACAAATGTTATTAATCATTTCAATATCAGTACTATTTAGTTTGATTCTTACCTTAGGCATGATTATAAGATTTAGAATTTGTTTTTAAATGTTATGTTGAATAACAAAATCAGATTAAGATTAATAATCAAATAATGCTCTAACAACCAACAACCCTTCTTCCAAGGTCTCAACCCTGTATCCGCTTAATCTTCTAATCATATTATGCTCATGCACATTCCCTTCGCTTTCCATCGCCGTAATTAATGGCTTATTAAACGCACTTCCCCAACCATACTCAATCATCGTTCCTGTTGAAACTTTTTCAGCGCCCAAGAGATTGAACAAAATCGCATCCGAGCGCCTAACATCCCACATGTCTCTAGTAGTAATTCCTGCATCACTAATTAGAACATGCTCTGAAATTCCATCCACAAGTTTGGGATGCTCCTTAAGAAAATCTTTGGCTCGCATCGGAGATAATCCTGTTATCCCATCCTGTGAAAGCTCTCTGATTGCATAGTCTCTCCAACTTGTGCATTCCCCATAAGTGCATCCATCAATTGGTCCGGCCAAATAAACCAGCTTCGCCATAATCAAGATAATAGATGATTCCTTTTAAAGAATTGTGTCCTACAAAGAATATTATCCCCTAAAAACCTTTTTATAGTATTTCTTTTTATTATCTTCATAAAAGAGGATGAACATCGTGCTAATTAAATGGAAAGTTGACGCGGTTAAGCCGCGCCAAAGTAGGTTGCCTTACCATGGTTGAAGTTTTTACACAGATTAGTTTTATGATTCTCATCGTACTTGGAGTCTCTCTTGTTATGAGGGTGCTGAAACAACCTTTGATAATAGGATACATAATTTCTGGAATTATCGTCGGACCTTACTTCCTAGGAATACTCCCGGGAGTAGACGCAATTAACACTTTCTCCGAAATCGGAATCGCGCTTTTGCTTTTCATCGTCGGACTTCATTTAACTCCAAGAGTTATCAAAGAAGTTGGAAGAATTTCCCTCATCACTGGAATCGGCCAAATAATTTTCACCTGCGGAATCGGTTATCTCATCGCTGTCCTCCTTGGATTCCCAATCCTAACCTCGCTCTATATCGGAATGGCTTTGGCTTTCAGCAGCACGATTATAATTATGAAACTTCTCTCTGATAAGGGAGACCTCAACAGTCTTTACGGAAAGATTTCAATAGGATTCCTCCTCGTCCAAGACCTCGTCGCGATTTTAATTTTGATGGTCATCTCTTCGCTTTCTTCTGGAGCAGATTTCGCGAGTCAAGTAGCTCTCACACTTCTCAAGGGATTACTCATTACTGCTGTCCTAGGAGCTATTAGCATTCTCATCCTTCCAAAATTCAAAGGCTTCTTCGCTCGCGCGCAAGAGTTCCTTTTCGTGTTCTCAATCGCATGGGGGCTGGGAATCGCATCCTTATTTGCCGTCGCCGGACTTTCAATCGAAATTGGCGCCCTAATTGCAGGAGTCCTTCTTTCTGTGTCGCCTTACAATTACGAAATAAGTTCCAAGATGAAACCTCTAAGAGACTTCTTCATAATTTCATTCTTCCTTCTTCTCGGAGCGCAAATGACAATAGGATACATCCCCCAACTCATAGTACCTGCCATCATATTTTCCTTGTTTGTTCTTATCGGAAATCCGCTGATTGTTATGACGCTGATGGGCCTTGAAGGTTTCACCAAGAAAACTGGTTTCCTCGCAGGTTTAACCGTCGCGCAAATAAGCGAATTTTCACTCATCCTTATCGTCCTAGGAGTTAAAGTAGGCCATATATCAAACGAAATCCTGTCTCTAATTACATTAGTGGGAATGATAACAATCGCAGGCACAACTTACATGGTACTTTACGGAAACAAAATCTATCATCTAATCTCCAACTACCTTCAAATTTTTGAAAGAAAAAAAGTCAATGAAAAGAAAATTAAGTACAAAAAAGTAGACGCCATCCTCTTTGGATACAACAGAATCGGCTTCGGCATACTTAATTCCCTCAAAAAAATAAAGAGAAATTATCTCGTCGTAGACTTTAACCCTGAGGTCGTAGCAGGTTTGAAAAAAATGAGGGTCCCAAGTATTTACGGAGACGTTGACGACGATGCGCTCCTTAGAGATTTACCATTAAAAACACTCAAGATTGCAGTTTCAACAATCCCTGACTTTGAAACAAACGACTTCCTCATTGAAACAATAAAAGAGCAAAACCCAAAGGCAATCGTCGTCGTGAGGGCGCACACAATTGAAGATGCGATGGAACTTTACAAATCCGGCGCAGATTACGTTCTCACTCCTCACTTCCTCGGCGGAGAATATCTCGCGGGAATGCTCAGAGATATCAAAACAGATAGAGAAGGTTACAAAGAAGAAAAGGAAAAGCACATAAAAATGCTTATGGAGAGATTCAAAAAAGGCCACGATCATCCAGAATATTAGATAATGTTCTTTCTATGAAATAGTAACAACCGCAAGGTTTATAAAATACTTTTTAGTTGATTTTTTATGTTAAATCGAAGAATGAAACCAGGAACACTTTGGGGGATATTAGGAATCACACTTTTAACAGCCTGCGCTGGAGATGAAAAAACAGATTTGAAAACCTATCATGGTTACACAGAGTGGAAAGAACCTGGAGCAACTCTTTACGCTTTCGACGAAGAGGAAATGGAAGGAAATGCTTCACTAAAAAAACGACTTGAAGAAGAAAAAAAATATAGAGTCACACATACAAAACCTTCTTTTTGGTATTCTTGGGGCAAAATAAAATCAATTGCACCAGACACAACTTCAACTACAGAGAGACCTGAAAGAGTAGTCCAAGGCGACTAATTCTAAACCACTCTAAAAATCAGAAAGGATTCATTACCAAGACCTGTCCAAGGAAGAACAAAGAAGATTCATTCAAAATGCACAAATAAGAAAAGGAGAAATCTTGGAAGGATGGAATATCCTGAATCAAAGAATCACAAATTATATAGTTAGAAACATAACTAGAAACATTGAATTTCTCCCATATACCAAATAAAAACCGAAAAGTAATTAAACCCCAACCACTATTATGGCTTATATAATTGTAAGAAGTAAAAATGAAAAACAAATTTTTGGTATTTTTAACAATAACAATTTTACTTTCTGCAATTGTTTCTGCCTCAATACTAATTCCAGTAAATGAAAAAGCTAAAGAACATGCAAAAGCGCCAGAAAAATCTCCAGTAATAACGGAGACTGCATCAGGAGAATGGGAACTTGAAAGAGTTGACTTTATTCATTATGCAAAACCAGAAAAACCTGGAATGCCGGGAAAAACTGAAACTTGTTATAAACTTCTTGGTGTAAAATGGAATGTCTTGCCAGTAGATTATGTGATTAATCCAACAAATTCAGGTTTATTAGAAGAATTTGTGACCAACGCAATCTTAACATCTGCAGAAACATGGGATGATGCAACATCTAACGAGCTATTTGAGAATGTCTATACAATTGACAACACTGCGCAATATGGTGTTCAAAACTTTGAAAACGCGCTTGCTTTTGGCAATTATCCTGATGCAAATGTTATAGCAGTAACATCTATATGGTATACAAGAAGAGGAAAACAAATTGTAGAGTTTGACATACTTTTTGATACAGACTTTACATGGGGAGATGCAACACTTAACCCAGAATTAATGGACTTACAAAATATAGCGACACATGAACTTGGACATGGTATTGGTTTGGCTGATATTTACACTAGCACATGTTCAGCAGTAACAATGCATGGTTATTCTACAGAAGGTGAAACGAGCAAAAGAACACTTGAGCAACCAGATATAATGGGTTTACAAAAGATGTATGGAATTTAATTTTTTCTTTTTAACAATATTTAAAAACTAATCCTTCAATTTATTCTTATGAACAAAGATATACCTGAAATCAATATCGGAGTCGTGGGGCACATTGACCACGGAAAGACAACTCTTCTTAGCAAGCTCTCAGGAAAATTCACAGACACACATTCTGAAGAACTCAAGCGGGGAATTACAATAAAACTTGGCTACGCCGAGACAACAATTTTCCAACACGGCTCCGCTTTTTCAAATAAAGAAACGCTCGACGGAAAAAAAGGAACACCTGTCAGGTATGTAAGTTTCATTGATGCACCTGGGCACGAAATGCTTATGGCGACCATGCTTTCTGGAGCAGCAATCATCGACGCTGCGATTCTTGTAGTAGCCGCGAACGAAGGAATAAAACCACAGACAAGAGAACACTTGATGGCACTTCAAGCGAAAAACATCAAAGACATCATAGTTGTTCAAAATAAGATTGACCTTACAAGCAAAGAGCAAGCAATGAAAAACTACAAAGAAATAAAAGAATTCTTGAAAGGAACAATCATGGAAAACGCACCTGTAATTCCAGTTTCTGCGCAACAAGAAATTAACATCGACAAAATATTTGAAGAGATTATGAAAATAAAAATTCCTGAAAGAGACTCAAAGTCCGAGCCATTATTTTTCGTCGCAAGAAGTTTCGACATAAATAAACCTGGTTCTAAAATTGAAAAACTTCACGGAGGAATTCTCGGAGGAATATTAAAAAAAGGTAAACTTAAAATCGGAGATGAGATTGAAATAAAACCCGGCATATCTATAAAAAAAGCTCACGGAGAAGTAGAATACAAAACACTCACCACAAAAATTCTCTCTCTTCACCGCGGGGTTTCCTCAGTTCAAGAAGTTTCGCCCGGCGCGAGCATCTCAATTGAAACCGCTCTTGACCCTTCCATAACAAAAGCAGATTCTCTAAGAGGATGCATAGTCTCAGATATTGGTTCTTTGCCAGAAATAAGCCACAGTCTAAAAATGAAAGCGACGCTATTCAA
>JAHJUA010000004.1 GCA_018829425.1 Nanobdellota archaeon
AGTCTGGTGGAAAAATAATCAGAACTGTTCTTCAACAGGCAGACGCCGCAGGATTTACAGAAATTGCTAAAGGCATAAAGGGCGTTAAAGGGAAGAAACCGGGAAGACAACTTACGGAAAAAGGTAAAAAGTTTTTGGAGGCTGTGAAATAAAATGAGCTTGTATAGAGTTTTGAATAAAGATGGAACAAATATCAATGAAGAAGTTTATCGAAGAGAACTAGTTGATATTAGCGTGGAGGTCACTGATGGATTATTGGAAATAAAAGAAAGTGATGAAATGTTCCCCTTTGCTTTTGGTGATGTCAAAGTTTCTAAATCAGGAGGGGTTTTAGTGGAATTAATCCCCGACCTTGAGTTCAATCCTGATAAGAGTGAATGTTTTGAGGACTTAATGCGACGCGCATCAGTAAGAGGCAGATATCAATTAGCGGAGGTTTTAGGATCAGCGAGATAAAATGGGAATAAAAAACGCTCAGAAAAAAACTAAACTTGCGAAGAAAGCGCGGCTTACAAAGTGGGCTCCTGTTTGGGCTGTTCTTAAGAAATACGGAATCGGAAAACGAGTTCACCCTTCGGCTTTGACAAGGCAGAGAAGGTCTTGGAGGAGAACAAAACTTCACATTAAACCAAGGAGACAGAAGAAGTCACACTTCGGTTAGGGGTTTCTTTTTTAGAAACGGGTTTTTCTTTTAGAAAAAGAAAAACTACGCTGGTAAAGAAAACCTAAGTGAGATGGTAGAAAAAACTAAAAATGCGCAAAGCGAAAAATTAAAATGACAGAAAAAGAAAATAAAATAATTAAGGAAGAAAAGATTGAAGAGAAATTGAAACCTAGTGAAATCGAAGCTAAGAAGCGAGATACAAAAGTTAGTGAAGAAATTCAAAAGAAAATTGAGGAAATGAAAGGGCAGAAAGAAGTGAAGAAGATTGAGGTTCCGAGGAGTGATGAAAGAGAATACATAATTCCTATTCGAGCTAAGTTGGTTAAAGTTCAGAAATATAGAAGAGCAGGGAAAGCGATTAAGATTGTTAAAGAATTTTTAGTTAGACATATGAAAGTCCGAGACAGAGATTTGAATAAGATAAGAATTGATACATATCTTAATGATTTTATTTGGACGCGAGGGATAAAGAACCCGCCGACGAAAGTCAGGGTTAAAGTTTTCAAAGAAGGCGAGATTGTGAGAGTAGAACTTGCTGAAGCTCCAGATAGATTGAAATTCAAAAAGGCAAAGCTTGAGAACAGAAACAAGAAAGCGGCCGAGGCAGGTTTGAAGAAAAAAGCGCCTCGAACGCCGGCGGGCGCGGAAAAGAAGAAACCAGAAGGAAGCGTAGCAGAACCGGAAGGGAATAAAGAGGAAGCGAAAGAAAAGAAGGCTGCAGTTATTGAAGCGGGGAATAAAATGGAGAAGGCGGCGGCGAATCAATCAAAGCATATGACAAAAGGACTCGGCGGACCAAAGACCAAACCAATTCGAAAAGCTTTGGCTAAGTGATTCTGAAAGATTTTTTATAAGTTGTTTCAAAAGTACATCTTATTGTTTAATGTAAATATTTGCGCTTAGAATATTTAGCTCGCTACGCTCGCAATTCATCTTGCTCCAAAATCGGCTTCTCCAGATTTTTCCGCATTAATTATTTTTAACGAAGAAACTTGACGAAGTCAGTTTCGTAGTCAATTAATCGTGAACGCAGCGAACGCAAATTATCTTATTTTTCTAACCTCACCTAACAACTCATCTTTTTCTTTTCTGCTCGTATGAGTTTTACCAAAGCGGACTAGAGTCGGATTAATTTTCCCCCAATGTTTTTTTGAAAAAAGTTCTTTGAGGTTAGATTCAATTTTGTGTGCTGATTCTGGAGGATGTTTTGTCCAGCCGAGTTTTCCAGAAATGTGTGCAACGTGAGTATCAACGCCTATAGCATCGTCTCCGATTTCAGAAAGGAAAACGTTTGCTGTTTTTCTGCCGACGCCTGGCAAAGAAACTAAAGAATCCAAATCCGTAGGAACTTTTCCCCTATGTTCTTCAAACAAAACTTTCGCGCAGTTTAGGATATTCTTCGACTTGTTTCTGTAAAAGTTCACGGGTTTGATTAGTTCTTCTAGGTCAGAAAGTTCTGCCTCTGAAAGTTTTTCTGCAGTTGGATATTTTTTGAAAAGTTTTTCTGCTACTTTAATCGTAACTTCATCGCGCGTTCGCGCAGACATGATTGTTGAAATTAGGATTTGAAATGGCGAGCCCCAAGATTCAGCGGCAAGTCGCAATTCTCCAGGCTTTTTACCTAGGCGTTCCAATTCTGCAAGTTGTTTTAAGGCTGTTATTTCGTCCATTATTATCCTAAGGAGAGGGAGATTAAAATTGTTTTGGTAACATTAGGGATATACAAAGTCGTGAGCGTAGCAGAGAGAATTTTTTACTGCCGAAAATTCGTTGTTAGCGTAGCTACCAATGTTTTGAAGATAATTTAATAAAGAAGCACTTTTTGTTGTTGATTATGAGCAAATTAGTAAAAGTAAAAAGAAGTGTGGAAAAAGATGCAAGAAATTGGTGGGAAGCGAATAATCAATTATCTTATGGCTATGATTTCAGTAAAAATCTTCCTAAGGAAATTCGCAAAAAAGTGAAGGGCAAAAAATGGAATGAAACAAAACATTTTCTTAAATCCATGATTAAGAAAAAATATGAAAGAGAAAGTGGATTCAATTTTTTACAAAATGAATTTCTTCCATACTGGAATAAAAAAGAAAAAGAA
>JAHJUA010000037.1 GCA_018829425.1 Nanobdellota archaeon
CCCTGTCAAAAAAATAACTCTCCCCATAAAAGGCATAGTCTCAATAAATGTTGAAGTGAAAAATGCGTTGCTTGCGACAGAAAAAATAATCTCTGAACTTGAAAAACACGAAATAGAAGACAAGATAGTTCTTCTTCGCGTCAGAGGAATTCTCGAAAGCGGGAAAACATCAGATATAAAATTCTCGCAAATTGAAGAAGCTGTCAAAAGAAAAAACGCATACTTCCTTCTCAGGAACACGCACGAACTTAAAGCTAAGGAAGAAGAGATTGAGATCCAGGTCGGCGAGACAGAGAACATTGAGGAAGAAACTATAAAATTATTCTCTGATCAAAATACCTCCAATTTCAACAAGCACATTTCTCAGTTGATGGACACTTTTGTGGCGGAGAAGCAGGAAGGCGAGACGACAGAGAATTTCACGAACCGGCTTTTGGACGACGCAAAAAAGATTTTGAATTTTTAAATTGTTTTAAAAAATGATAATAAAAAAGATTACTCTCAAGAACATAAGAAGTTACGAACAGCAGGAAGTGTCTTTTCCAGAGGGATCCATACTTCTTTCTGGAGACATTGGTTCTGGAAAAACATCCATTCTTCTCGGAATTGAATTCGCTTTCTTTGGACTTCAACCTGGCCAGAGGGGAACATCCCTTCTGAGGAATGGCGAGACTGAGGGCTCGGTTATTTTAGATTTTGCCGTCGACAATAGCGAAGTCACGGTTGAGAGAAAACTCAAAAGAGGAAGCAAGACAGTCTCCCAAGACTATTGTGCAATAATCATAAATGGCGAGAAGCGCGAACTCTCAGTTACAGAATTAAAGGACAAAATTCTTGAAATTCTAAACTATCCTAAGGAATTTTCAAAGAAACAAAACCTTCTTTACAAGTTTACAGTTTACACGCCGCAAGAAGAAATGAAACAAATTATTCTTGAAGACCCTGATGTCAGACTCAATACGTTAAGACATGTCTTTGGGATTGACAAATATAAAAAAATAATTGAGAACATTTCCATCCTCTCTTCAAAACTTCGCGAAGAGAAAAGAATAAAGGAAGCGCTGATAGAAAACCTTGAAGAGGATAAAGCATCCTTGGTTTTAAAAGAAAATTCTCTCGAAGAAAAAAGGTCTGCCTTGGTTTCAGTTGAAAAAGAATTGTTAGTTCGAACTGAGGAAAAGAAAAAAGCCCAGGAAGAAAAAGAAGAGATTTCAAACAAAATAGAAGAGAGAAACAAACTCAGACAGGAAGTTGAAAAAACTAAAATAATGATTTCTAACAAAAGAGAGACCATAACAAGCAACATGAAACTTATTGAGCAGCTTGACGTTCAGATAAAAGACCTAACTTCCAATACTCAAAAATTTGACGAAGAAAAAATTGCTGAACTTGAAACTGTGATTGAAACTGCAAGAAAAAAGAAGGTGATAATAAACGAGGAAAACCTATTAATTTCTTCCAAGATAAGTTCTTTCAATCTTAAAATTCAGGAGAGCGAAGCACTTAATAAAAAAATAAGAAGCATTGAAATTTGCCCAACTTGCCTCCAGGATGTTGGAGAAGTTTACAAGAGCAACATCACAAATTCAGTAGAGTCAGAAATTTCAAAAAGCGGAAAAGAGATTGAGACATTGACTGTGGAAAAGAAAATTATCTCCGAATCTCTTTCAAAACTTGAGAGGGAAATAAATTCTGCAGAAAAACAAATTCAGGAACAGAGATTGCTTAAAATAAGATACTCTGGAATAGATGAAAAAAGAAAAAGACTAGATGAAATGAAAAGATTAAGTAGTCCTCTCCAGAAGGATGTGGAACTTTTGGAAAGTCATCTTGATACTCTGAATAAATTTGTTTTTGACCTTAACAAATATGAGAACATCTTCCAGCTAAAGAACCAGAATCTTGAGGAAGCCAGGAATCTTGAACGGGCTGCGGAAATTAAAGTTGCAGAACTTCGAAAAGAAATTGAAGTTTTCTCAAGGCAGGTGGAAGAAATTCGCGAAAGTGTTAAGCGAACAGAAGAAATCCGCGAAAGAGTGAGCTTCATTGTGAATCTCGAGACGTGGCTTTCAAAAAGTTTCCTCTCACTTATTTCTCAAATTGAAAAAAACGTTATGATAAAACTTAAAACTGAATTTTCCGAGTTGTTCACGAAGTGGTTCTCCATGCTCGTTTCAGATACTTTCGAGGTATCTCTCGACGACAAATTCACTCCAGTTATTAATTATCAAGATTATGAGATTGACTACTCTTATCTTTCGGGCGGAGAAAGGACGGCCGTCGCGCTAGCTTACAGGCTCGCATTCAATCAAGTTGTGAATTCTCTTCTGAGCAAGATAAAAACCAAAGATATAGTAATTCTCGACGAGCCAACAGATGGTTTCAGCGATGCTCAACTGGATAAAATGCGTGACGTTTTGAAACAACTTAATTCGAGACAGCTGATAATTGTGAGTCACGAGCAGAAGATTGAAGGTTTCGTTGAGAACGTTATAAGGTTAAGCAAAGAGCAAAGAGCTTCAAAGATTGATTCCGAAAACTTTATAAAATAGCATTCCTCACATAAAGCATAGGGTTGATTCTAGGTTAATAATACCGTGAATTTTTTAAAATGGATGCAGAATTAAAAAACTCAATTTTGAAAACAGGAACGACAATACTCGGAATAGTCTGTAAAGACGGAGTCGTCATGGCTGCTGACCGGCAAACTTCTGCAGGAAATCATGTCATGGATAAGAATGCAAAAAAAGCAGTCCAGATAAATGATTACCTTGTTGTTTCTGGTTGCGGAATTGCTTCAGACATAAGAAGAATTGAAAAAATTCTTCCTGCCGAATTAAAATTAAAGGAACTACGTTCAAAATCAAGGCCAACTGTAAAACAAGCAGCCTCACTATTATCAAACATTAATTATAACGGAATAAGGCAGCCCTCAATGATTCCTCAGCAAGCAGGATTTCTACTTGCAGGTTTTAATGAGGATGGAGTCGCTGAACTGTATTCTATTGAGCCGGCGGGCACTTCTATGAAAGTTGAAGACTACGACGCGAACTTCGGTTCCGGAATGCCTTATGTCATAGGATTTCTTGAAAGACAATACAAGAAGGGTCTGTCTTTGAAAGAAGGGATTGAACTTGCGAAGGAATCTATAAAATCATCTACTCAAAGAGATATGGGAAGCGGCTACGGAATGGACATTTTCACAATCACGAAAGACGGAATTTCAAAAGTCGTTGAACAAGATATAGTTTCAGAATACAAGGATTCAAAGAACGACCAATAAATACAGGGGTGTGTTTATTTCATAAAAAGTTAGATTAAATCCAACTTAAAATCATATTTATTTTAGTAACAAAATGGGAGACATATTAAAACGCATAACTGAAAAACTTGTAAACGTCACAGAGGCAAACTTTGAAGGCGCAAACATAGTTGTTTACACAGACAACGAAAAAATTTTCAAGGAAGGCGAACCAAAGATAAAGGAACTAGTTAGTGAGCTCAAAAAAAGAATAGAGCTTCGTGCTGACCCCAAGATTTTACCGGACCAGGAAAAAACAAAAGAAGAGATAAAAAAAATTGTTCCTGAAGAAGCAGAGATAACAAATATAAATTTTGATTCCCATCGATCG
>JAHJUA010000038.1 GCA_018829425.1 Nanobdellota archaeon
CTCTTCTTCAGGATTAACAAGCCCCATTATTTCTCCTTCCTTCGCGATTTCTTCTTCTTCATCAGCATTTCTTTTTTCGATTTTCTCTTCGCTGACAGACTGTTCTTTCACTCTCTTCAACCGTTCATCTTTTCTCTTTGGGAAAGGTCTTTTCACTGAAATTGGAAGAACTCCAGATTCAAATTCAATCTCTGCAATTTTTAGCGCGTCAAATTTAACCGTCTCTAAATCTTCTTGACTTATTTTTATCAAAAGAGGAGCATTCATCGCAATTTGCAAGGCCCGCGCTCCAAGTATTCGCGCGACTTCATACTTACTGAATCCTTCCATCTCCGCAGACTCAAGACTTATTTTTTTCTCCATGGTTATTTCAAAAACTTTTCAATTTTAGCAAAGACATTTTTCTTTGATTCTTTTGAAAGTTCCAGTATCTTATTCATTTCTTCAATGCTAAGTTCTTTAGAGTCTCCTTTTTGCATTGAGAATATTGTTCCTTCTGGAGTTCCACCAATGACTACTCTAGCCTCACAAGCATCCTCTTCTTCCTGAGTTGGGTCAACAACCAAACCATCACCTATTTTGTAAACTGTAGTAACGATTGGAGTTTCTTTGGAAAGTGGAACGCTCACATCCGTGTGTTCATCATAAAGAACCTTGCCTGTTTCTTCATCGTACTTTGGAAATTTCGCAGTTTTAAGCGCTGCCAAAGCACCGATTCCAGCAGCATCTATAAGATTCCCGTCGGCGTTTATTGAATAAATATCAACGAAGATAGACCAAACTTTTTCTCCTTCTTTTATGCAAAGTTTCTCGAAGTCCACAAACTTACTTTCTCTTATCGCTCTGTCAATGAGTCTTCCAAGTTCAATCGCAGGGAACTTTGGAGGACCACTTTCAAATCTTGAAGAACTTAATGGAAGAAGTTCTGATGTCACCATAAGGTTTCCCTTGTTTGGCGAATCAGGATACGGCGCGGCAACATCCATTTTTATTCCGACAAGAACTTCAGTCTTTCCAATCTTTACTCGTGCAGATCCTTCAGCCTTTTTTGAAATTCCAGTTTCAATCGAAATTTCTCGGAACTCTCCAGGCGCTCTTCCGTCAAATCTTTTTCCACTTGAAAGATATTCTCCTATCCTGTCTGTTGTTATTCTTGGTGTTTTCATTTTATGCTGTTGCCTCTTGTGTTACGCGCCGCTCCAAAGCTTTTTGAATTTGTTTATCTGTCTCATCCGGGTGCGCGACGAATTCCATTTTTTCCAAAAAATCATCAGCCCCTCTGTTTAGCCACCCATCTTTATACGCGCCACTGGAGTTCCCAATAACAACCATCCCTTCTCTCAGACCCGCTTCGACAATCTCATCATAAACTTGGAAACCAGATTTGCCCATCGGAAGCTGGGTGTCCAAAATTACCAAATGAGGATTATACTCTCTTATTCTATCCACAACACCTATCCCATCCCATAACACCTCAATTTGAGAATAGCCCATCAATTCTCTTAAGGGAGTTTCTACAATATCTGCGTCGTCATCCACGACTAAAATTCTTACATCTTCTTTCTTCATTATTTCTTCCCTCCCTCATTTAAATTAACTGACTCCTTTAATGCTTTCTTCTGAACTTCATAAATTTCCTTTGTTGCTTTTCTAGCAAGTTCAATTGCTTCTTTGAGTTGTACATCGTCGATTTTCCCATCAAGTTGGATATGCGTTATTTTTCCGTCCTGGGTCATTGTAATTGGAATGTCCGTCGCGCCTTCACCCTCTTCCCAATCTTCCTCATTTTTATCTACATCAACGACAAGCTGCTTGTCAAGTTTTCCAATTGAAACGCTTGAAACCATTCCATTCATTGGAATTCCTGCGTGCGCAAGTGCGAGCGCCGCTGCGTTAATTCCCGCACACCTTGTTGAAGCATCTGCTTGGATAATGTGAATGTGAACATCAATTACCATGCTAGGGTATCTCTTTATCATAAGCACTGGCTCAAGAGCCCATCCCGTTATTTTGCTAATCTCTGTGCTTCTTCTGCTTGGCCCCGGCCTTATTCTGTCAGAGACTGAGAAACTAAGCATGTTGTAATTGCATCTAAGTGTTCCGCTCTCGGGATTTTGAGAATGCTGAGGATGCATTTTTCCTGGTCCATAAACTGCTGCTATTGCGACAGTGTTTCCAAAAGAAAACATCGCGCTTCCGTCGGCATTTGGGACAACTCCGACTTTAGCCTTCATTGGTCTCATTTCTTCAACCCCTCTTCCATCTGTTCGTTTGAATGTTTTTTCTGCCATTACTTCTTTTCTCCTTTTTCCTTTTTAAACCATTCCTCAACTGCTTCTGTTAAGCCTGAAACAAATGATTTTTCTGTTATGAAATTTATAACTCTTTTAACAAGAAGTCCGTCTTCAATTTTTTCTCCCCTTATCCATATCAAACCATTCTGCCCAACAGTGACGTCACATCCAGAATTTTCTTTTATTAAGTTAATCATGCTTCCCTCTTTCCCTATCACTCTTGGAACTTTGTTTGGATTTATTTTTATAACCAAACCATCATCAATTCTTTCCAAACCGCGCGATTTTATTGTTAAATCAATTCCTCTAGTGTTAATCCCGATTATTTTCGCGACTACCATATCGCCGATGTCAAGAACTTCACTCAAACCTTCTTTGCTTACATATTTCGGAACTTCTTGCAATGGAAGGAACGCGTCCTCAGCAGCGTCAATACTTATGACCCATCCGTAGAATGTTATGCTTTCAACTTTTCCTATGACAACGTTTCCGCCTCGTGGTTGGTAAACTCCAGAAAGCGCGATGACTTTTACCAATCGATTTGATTCTTCAGCGAGGCCATATCTAAGAGCGACAATATTGTTACCATTCTTTTCTGCTCCTTCTCCAGGCAAATAATCGTTGCCTTCGGCGATAACTTCTCCAGGAATTACAATTTTTCTCTCTATTTTTTCTGCCATTTTATTCTTCTTTAATTTCCTCAGTGATTGCTGAACCGTGTGTCAGCGAATTTATCTTGTCGAAAAAAGAAAAGAGTTGAGCTCCCGAAGGAACCGACACGACGACTTCGAGGTCGCCATTATCTAGCCATTTTTCGTTCTCCTTGACCGGATTTATGACTCCATAAACTTTCCCTGTATGAATCGCAGGAATCACTACTTTTATTCTTTTCGTTTCTATTTTTATTGGAATAATCTTGCTCAATTGCTCAACAATGTCTTTTATCTGATCCTCAATCGGTGTGTTTTTGATGTTAACATGTGCTTGTTCCAACGCTGATTTGATTCTTTCAGCAGTGTGAGGGTTCCCCGTTTGAGGATCAACAGCCGTGCTAACAATCGCATCAACAATCTGCCTTATCTTTTTGTCTTTTTCTTCCTCTCTATATTCTTGCGTTAGAAGTATCTCGCCGCGCTTGACTATTTCGCCAGCAATTTCATTAACATCATCAGTCTTGAATGATTCTTTGAGGTCGCTCTCCGACGCGTGTTCGCCCTTTTTCGAGTCACTGAATATTTTATCTATTTCTAGAAAATCTCTGGGGGTTCCCTCGCCTTTTTTGAACGCCAACGCCTTATCCAAATCAACAATAATTTCAAAATCCTTTCCTGCTTTCTTTATTCTTGCTGTTGTTTGTGTCATTTTAATTATTTAACAAACTCGTCTAAATCCTCGCCGACGTGTCTTTTTGGTTTGCTTTCTCCAATTTGAATATAAACAAGTTCAAATCTTTCCACTTCAAAGTTTTTCCCTTGAACTTCCTTGAACATATCGAGTGCAACCTTGACTCCTTTCTTAATTGTCAAATCTTTTTTGTAATTTTCGCGCAACATTTCTCTTATTTTGTCGTCGCTTTCGCCAATGGCGTTAGCGTAGTAAGAAAAGTAATTTCCAGTTATGTCGCTTGTGTACAATTCAGGTTTCTTATTGTTTATTCCTGCAACCATTAGTGAAACGCCGAACGGTCGCGCTCCGCCGTACTGTGTGAATTGCTGCATTGTGTTCGCAACGTCTTTGATTATTAATTCTGGTTCTATTGGGGAATCGTAAGTTACTCTGTGTTGCTGAGCAAGAACCTGCGACCTTTCGACAAGAATTCTCGCGTCGGAAACAATGCCCGCGACGCTCGAAATTATGTGGGAATCAATTTCATAAACTTTGTTCGCAGAACTAGGAACTATAAGTTTGTCTTTTATTCTTTTGTCAGCAAGGATGAAAACTCCATCAGAACAAACCATTCCAATGCTTGCGCTTCCGAGTCTAACCGTCTTCTCTGCGTATTCAACCTGGAGCAAATGTCCCTCGGGAGAAAACATAGTCGCGGTACGGTCATAACCCATTGCCTGATGCTGTAAATCTATCGGCATTTCCATTTTATTTTTTGGAGAATTTTATAATCACTAAAATCTGCTTAATTCTCGTTTCCTTATTTCTTTCTCAACCTAATCCTAGAAATATGAGACATTTAAAAGGTTTTTGGTGTCGAGATACCACATAAATTCTTATAAATTCCAGAATTATCTTTTAACCATGGTAAGTGGAAGAAGGGTAAGAACTGCCGACCAAATATTGGCTTGGGCCAAAAAGAACAAAGTTGGTAAAAGAGATCCTAGATATTCTGATAATAAAGCTTATCTTGGAAGTGTGGATATAAATCGGGGACTTGCGGTCAAGTTATTTGGGATGGTGAATATGTTAGAATTTGTTATATTACTCGAGGCAGGGGCAACACCTGTTTCGTTTAACTATAAGGGAGGAAATACTTGTTACCTACATGAGGCAGAGTATGAAGACCATCTCTTTATGGTGGCGTCTGATGAACCGTTCCCAGAACTTGAAGAAGAGTACGGAGACTCCCATACTGCTAGACTTACTTCTTCCCTCTCAAACCCTTCAAAGTCCCGCTGACTTTCTCAACAGAAATCTTCCCTGGAAAAAGCGCGAAACACGCCCGAACAGAATCAACCATTTCCCTATTTACAGAAATAATCGCGCCGTCCTTTTCAGACTTAACC
>JAHJUA010000005.1 GCA_018829425.1 Nanobdellota archaeon
CCTCCAAAAACTTTTTACCTTTTTCCGTAAGTTGTCTTCCCGGTTTCTTCCCTTTAACGCCCTTTATGCCTTTAGCAATTTCTGTAAATCCTGCGGCGTCTGCCTGTTGAAGAACAGTTCTGATTATTTTTCCACCAGACTTCACAAATTTTTCAGGCCTCATTCCCCTCTTCTTCTTGGAACCATAACGAGTTTTCAATCTGTTTACTCCGACGATTCCTCTCTTGTAAATTTGTCTAAGAATTCCTGCCGCCCTTTTGTGCCAAAATTCAGGATCATCAATCGGCCTAACTTTCGACGGACTCGATTTTACAAAATCAACCCACCCTGGTTTCTCGAACTCCGGCATTTTTTTCAGCGCCTCAGCTAACTTCAGATTATATTCTCCAGCGTCCAATTCATAAACAGGATTTTTTTCCATCTTAAGTGACCACGCTTCACAGCGTTAGATTCCCTTTTGGGACTTAGTCAAAAATTAAAGAAAGAATTGGTTTATAAAACTTTTGAAGTTAAGATTCACAGAAACTGGCTCCTTTCAGTTCCAACAAATTTTCTTATCTTCTCTTCTTCTGCAATATACGCTTTCGCCGTCGCGGCGAGGAGGGAATCCCAAGTTAAATCAGTTCCCCTGAACACACTACTTTTCCTTAAATGGTAAGGCAAGAGAGTTTCTAAAATTTGTCTTCCCAGAATCCTATCTGCCTGAGCAACTTCTCTTAAACATCCTCTCGGGAGCGGGATAAATTCTTGAATGTCATCCATAACTATCATATAGCCATCTTCTTCCATTGGATCAATCCTAACTTTTATCTGAGGGTCTTCATATGCGACTTTCCAATTTTCAACTGGTTCCATACTCCCTCTTAAGAAAAATCATTTATATTAATTTCTATACTAGAAAATATTCTTTACCGAACAGCCCTTCGCCATTTTTTAAGAAAAATTGAGAACCCCACTATTCTTCCCGAGTGATTATTCCCCAATCTTTTAAGAATTTCTTCAAGGAAAATTTTCATTTTCTCTTTGTCGCGCTCAGTGTTCTTCAACACAGAAACTTTAACATTATTGTTTTTGGTGAAATGGTACTTTATCGTCCCGATAAAATTTTCCGTTATTCCGTTCTTCCCGAGCTGAACTTGTCCTTGTGTCATCTTATAATCTTAAAAAATACTTCCTTTTATTCCTTCTTGTTTCATCTAATTTTAACGGCAAATCATTAGAAGCTTGAACTCCTTGAATCGGAACGATGTATGGGATAACTTTCCCGTTTTTCTTCTCGTGAGGATTTTCTGTGTCTATAACAACCCAATTCCCGTTTCTTTTCGCAAGGTTAAATGAATGATACCCTACTTCTCCATCATCAGAACCAATATTCCCTGAAACAAGAAAATGTTCATGAACTTGCGGAAAATTCTGCAAAAACAAATGTGACAAAACGCTTTTCTCTAAGCATTCTCCAAGACCTTCTTCAACAACTCTAGAAAATGGTAAAACTTTCTTTCCTTTCCTAGTTTGTCCTTCGGCGTCAAAAAGAGCTTTAATTGCCTCAGCATCTGATCTTAACATTCCATTAATCTTTCCATACGGAAAATCTTTGCTCTCTCCTATCTTGCTCAAAACTTTTTTTATATCATCAATTTCATAATCTAATCCTGAACTCTTGTTAACGACATCCCCCTCTTTTAATTGATCAATTAGCGCTAACGGACCATAACGTTTTTCATAAGCAGGTCTGTGTTTTTGCAGAAAATCCTCGAGGGGTAAAATTGCCATATTATTTCTTTTTATTTTTCCTTTCAAACATTAAAATATCTTCTTTTTTAATCTTAATCTTTTTCGACTTTCTAACTTTCCAAGTCCCGGTCTTTGAAAACCACGGTTTAGAAACATCTTTCCCTGTGAAAACATCAACGACAATGTCTTTCTTGTTGTTCCTCCAATCTTGGCTGTATTTTGCGACAATCACACCAGCCTCTCCGATTTCTTTACTTCCAGTTTCCAAATTTTCAATAACTCCGAAAGGACTCCCTGGTGCAGAAGTGTGAAGAATGGTATTTCCTTTTCCTTTGAATTGTGAAACCAATACATCGTTGTTCTCTGCGTTCTTTCCAAGAAAGATTTTCGTTCCCGACTTCAAAACAATTTCTCTAAACTTTCCCATTCACAATAAAAGAATTAGCTATCTTTAAAGATTTCCTCTGGTTCGGCCACTTCAAAAGTTTAAACGCCCGAGAGAAACTGACCCACTTATGGCTCGAATGTTCTTTTTTATCCAATTTGATTTTACCTTTTTTTATTTCGACAGCATATAGCGCGAATGTTTGTCCTTTAAAATTTGGTCTGTCTTCCAGGATTTTTCCATAATTATACTCTCCAGAATAATTTAATTTCTTTATCTTTCCAATTGGTTTTAATCCAGTTTCTTCAAGAAGCTCCCTCCAAACAGCGCGCTTTTTAGTTTCAAAAGATTCAATCGCACCCTTGGGAAACTCCCAGCCATCCCAATGAAGTTTTCTTTTTAGAAGTAAATATTCAATTTCCTTTTTTGTTTTAGAATAGGTTACAATAAAAACGGCCTTGCGATATTTCTTTATTACCATACTATTCCGTTTTCATTCTTCCCCACTTTTCCAAGGCTTCTCTAAGTTCTCTGTGGGTTTTCGCATACTCTTCAAGTTTTATTTTTTTGTTCTTTGCTTCAAGTGCCTGCATCGTAGCCATCGCACCAGCTCGCGTTCCGTGGGGATGCCCATGAATTCCTCCAGAAACTAAAAGCATAAGATCTTTACCGTAAATATCAATCACCTCTGGAACAAGCCCAGGATGCAATCCTCCCGAAGAAACAGGGAACGCCGGTTTTATATTTCCCCAATCCTGTTCAAGAATAATATTACCTCTTTTCTTCACGTGCTTGTCTCTCAAAACGGAAGCGATTGCTTGAACTTCTTCTTTGCTTCCAACAAGTTTCCCAACCGCTGTACCAGAATGAATTTCATCCACACCAATCATTCTCATAATCTTTGCTAAGAACTGCATAGTAATTCCATGCTTCTCATCTCTATCAAAAGCAGCATGCATCGCTCTGTGCGCGTGAATTGCCATTCCCATGTCCCCCATATGCTCTCTAAGAGTCTGAACTGCAGAAGTCCCTGCGACAACAACATCAATCATTGCATATTTCCATCCTTTGTCATGGAGATACTTCGCCCGCTTTTCCATCTCTTCAGTCTCAGCAGTTATATTCAACAACGCATCTTTAACACTCCCAGTCTCGCGCTCTGCACGGTCGCGCATCTTTGTCATCAAATCAACTCTTCTCTTGAACGTGTTGAACTTTTGACTTATAAGATTCTCATCATCTTTAACTAAATCAAATCCACCCATCCAAGTTTCATATCCTATCTTCGCGTGCTCTTCAGAAGAGAAACCGACTTTAGGTTTTGGCACCGCGCCAGTTAAAGGCCTGTCATAAACTTTGAAATATTTTCTCAAACCAGGAATTCCTAAATTAGGTCCTTTGAAATGTTTAATATAATCTTGCGGCAAAGAAACGTCAATGAGTCTCAAATTTTTAAGAGCCTTCATTCCAAAAATATTTCCCGCGATTCCAGAAAGCAACTGTGGTGTGTTTCCATTTTCCCACAAATCTGCAGGATAAGCAACCTTCACATAATTTCCCTGAACTTCATAAGCAGTTGCCATCAGACTTTTCATTCTTGGCGGCATCTTAAACAAAGTTGTCCACGTTCCAGTCGAACTTTCAGAAGCAATCCTCCCAATAGCGTCTTCTTTCGTAATTCCCGCAGCAGGTTCAAAATAAAAAAGAACTTTCAAATCATTCTTCTTAGGCCGATAACTCTTATCAATAAAATCATGATACCACTCTATTTTTTTACTCATCTCTTTACCTCTCTTTAACAATTAGAAAAATCCTAGCGACTTTATATAATTTCCGAATTACTTTTCCTTAAGGATAAAACCCTCTTCGGAATCTTCAACAATGTATCCAAGGTTTTCAATATCGCGCCGAATCTGGTCCGCGTCTTCCCATTTTTTTTCCTCTCGCGCTTTCTCTCTTATTTCGGCGAGCTTCTTAACATCTGCAGGAATCCTAACCTTTTTTTCTTTATCCAATCCCAGACCGAGGATTTCGTCAAACTTTACTGCAAGTTCATATTTTTCGGAATTGTTCAACCTATCGTCGCGTAAGATTTCCCAAAGATAAGATAAAGCGCGCGACATGTTTAAATCATCGTCGAGAAAACCCATAAACTCTCCGAAGGCAAGTTCAATATTTTTATTACTCGGGCCCGTCGGCGTTCGAGACCAGGCTTCTTTCAATCTTGAAACAATATCTTTTAATCTTTTCAAAGAAGTTTTCGCAAAGTCCAAATTCTCAAGGCTGAAACTTAAAGGTTTCCTATAATGTGCCGAAAGAAAAAAGTATCTCAAATCCATTGGAGAATAATCTTGCTTCTCTAATTCAGAAAGCGTGTAAAGTCCGCCTTTTGATTTTGAAATCTTTTCCCCGTTGTGGGTTAACCATTCCCCATGAAGCCAGTAATTTACAAATGGTTTTCCCGTCGCTGCTTCACTCTGCGCAATTTCATTTGAGTGATGAATCTGAATGTGTTCTTGTCCGCCAGTATGAATGTCAAAATGCTCTCCGAGATATTTCATACTCATCGCAGAACATTCAATGTGCCATCCTGGAAAACCAACACCCCAAGGACTTTTCCACTCTTGTTGTCTTTTTTCTTTGGCGTCCGCATCAGAAAACTTCCACAGCGCAAAATCAGTTTTACTTTTCTTTTCACCGACGGCAACTCGCTTCCCTGCCTTCAAACCAGAAACATTTACATTAGCAAGTTTTCCATAATCTTTTAGTTTTGAAGTATCAAAATAAATTCCATCCGAAGTTTGGTAAGTATATCCTTTTTTCTCAAGCTTCTTTATCAATTCAATCTGCTCTTTGATGTGCTCCGTCGCTTTCGGCCAATAATCCGGAGATTCAATGTTCATCTTCTTCAAATCTTCCTTGAAAACCTTAAAATAAAAATTAGAAATTTCCTTGGCACTCTTCCCCTCTTTCTTCGCCGCCCGCTCCATCTTGTCTTCTCCCTCGTCGGCGTCGCTCGTCAAATGTCCCACGTCTGTAACATTAATCACTTGCTTGACTTTGTAGCCATGAACTTTCAAAACTCTTTTCAGAATATCGGGGAAAAGATAACTTCTCAAATTCCCTATGTGTTGATACCAATAAACCGTCGGCCCACAAGTGTAAATTCCAACAAACCCCTTTTTTATCGGCTTGAAAGTTTCTTTCTTTTTCGTTAAAGTATTGTAAAGTTTCAAAGGTTTCAACTTCATAAACTAATTATAGAAAACTAATTAATAAAAGTAACTACTTTGCTTTAATTTATTTTATCTCAAGGTCAATAGTCACCACAGGGATATATGCATCCCCACTCTTATCTTTCACATTTAATCCGTATCTTATATCACATAGGGGAGTAGATTTAGGCACATCAAACTTGACGAGTATCGGATTTTCCAATGTTTGCCCTGAGGGAATGCTAATGTCCGTGCCGATCTTCCCAAGGATAAGAAGACTCTCCGCCTCTGTTTCAGCAATTTGACAATTAGAACTTATTTCCATAACCGAAACAGAGTATGAAAACGTTTCATCTAAATTTTCTATATTCCTCAATGAAAATCCGAATCCTCCAGAATCTCCTTGTTTAATGCTTATACTTCTCGAAGCAGGATAAACTACGATTTGCTTTGATTCATCTTGTGAAAACAACTTACTAATTTCGTCTTTAATGCTTTGGTCAATACCATCAATTGCAGTTGTACTTACACCAAAAATTTTCTGAACTAAAAAGATTCCAAGAACAAGAACGCTCATAGCTAAAACAAAAACAACGATTGTTCCGACGCTAAGTTCCATTGCTCCGCGCTTTGACTTTGAAAATTTAAGATTTCTCATTTTGAATTAAGGAAGAAGAGCTTGACAAAAAGCTACTCCCGGATTATTAATACAATAGGATGTTAATAGGAATGCCATTACAATTTGAACTGCAATAAATATTGCACTCAGGGTTATTCCGATTATATTAAGTTTCCTTGCTTTTTCAGAACCGCCATTCTTACTTTGAATATAACCTATAATTCCAAAGACCAAACCCCCAAAAGGATTTCCAATAAAAGGAAATGCCAGAACTATACTTACAATCCCAAGCATGTAACTTACAGAACCAAAATCAATTTTACTCGCCATCTTTTTCTAAACTCTTAAACAACTTTACTTTTATAAATCTTTTTGAGAAGTTCGTTTACGTAATTAAAAGGAGGGGTTAGTGTAAGGGGAACCTTGGTTCCCCTCAAATGGGACTACGGGGAGTCGAACCCCGCACACCATGAGCTTCAGTCATGTGCTCTCCCGC